>NZ_CDXDOR010000037.1:25519-37999 GCF_978021225.1 Frankia sp. CeTa3Moorea
TGCGCCGAAGACGCCAACGGCTCCCCCCCAACAACCCCCCAGCAAGATCGCCGAAGGCGATCGCGCGGAAACCCCGAACGGCGCCCAACGCCAGGGGTCCCCACACTGCGCCGAAGGCGCCGTGTGGGGGAAGGCTAATCCTGAGGCGGTGCGGTCTTGGCGATCTGCATCAGGAACTCGTAGTTCGTCCTGGTCTGCTTGAGCCGGTCGAGCAGGAGCTCGAGGGCCTGCTGGGTCTCCCTGGTGTGGAGCACGCGACGCAGCTTGTGCATAATCGCGAGCTCGTCCGGGGCAAGCAGGATCTCCTCCTTGCGGGTACCGGAGGCGTCAACATCCACCGCGGGGAAGATCCGCTTATCGGCGATCTTGCGATCGAGTTTGAGCTCGGCGTTGCCGGTTCCCTTGAACTCCTCGAAGATCACAGTGTCCATCGTCGAACCGGTCTCCACTAGCGCCGTCGCAATGATCGTCAGAGACCCGCCGTTCTCGATGTTGCGGGCCGCGCCGAGGAACCGCTTCGGCGGGTAGAGCGCCGTCGAGTCGACACCACCGGACAGGATACGACCGGAGGCCGGGGCTGCCAGGTTGTAGGCACGGCCCAATCGGGTGATCGAGTCGAGCAGCACGACGACGTCGTGGCCCAGCTCGACCAGGCGCTTGGCCCGCTCGATGGACAGCTCGGCAACATTGGTGTGATCGGCCGGTGGACGGTCGAAGGTGGACGCGATGACCTCGCCCTTGACCGACCGCTGCATGTCGGTGACCTCCTCCGGCCGCTCATCGATGAGCACGACCATGAGGTGGACTTCCGGGTTGTTCGTCGTGATCGCGTTCGCGATGGACTGCAGCACCATCGTCTTACCCGCCTTGGGCGGGCTGACGATCAGGGCCCGCTGCCCCTTGCCGATCGGCATCACGAGGTCGATGACCCGCGTGGTCAGCATGTGGGGCTCGGTCTCCAGGCGCAGCCGCTCCTGGGGGTAGAGCGGAGTCAGCTTGGTGAACTCCGGCCGGCCGCGCGCCTCCTCGGGCTCCATCCCGTTGATGGTGTCGAGCCGGACCAGCGCGTTGTACTTGTCCCGGCGCTGCTCGCCCTCCTGCGGGGCGCGGACGACACCGGTGATGGCGTCACCGCGGCGCAGCCCATTGCGACGCACCTGGGCGAGGCTGACGTAGACGTCGGTCGGGCCGGTCAGGTACCCGCTGGTCCGCACGAAGGCGTAGTTGTCCAGAACGTCGAGAATGCCGGCGACGGGGACCAGGACGTCGTCCTCGCGCAGGACCGGCTCGTTCTCGCTCGGGCCGGCCTGCCCACCGCGACCGCGGTTACGACCGCGTTCCCGGAAGCGGCCCCGCCGGCCACGAGCGGCGAAGTCGTCCTCGCCTTGTCCCCCTTGCCCCCCCTGCCCGGGCCGGTCGCCGCCGGAACGCTCTGCCCCGGACCGGTCACCCTGCTGGGTGCGGTCCACGCGGCTGGGACGATCAGCGGCCTGACGGTCCGTACCGGAGCGACGGTCCGCGCCTTGGCGGTCCGCCGTGGCACGCTCGCCACCGGCCTCACCGCCCTGACGGTCGCTCGCGCTCACCCGGCCGTTGTCGGCGGAACGATCCCGACGGTCCTCCCGGCTCCGGGGACCGGCATCGGTCTGACGGTGGGACGCGGCGGCCGGCGGAGCCGACGCGGGCGCCCCGGTCGGCTGGGCGGACACGGCCGGCTGGGCGGACACGGTCGGCTGGGCGGAAGCCACGGCGGAGGCGGCCGATCCGGCCCGGGCATCCGTAGCCGATCCGGCCCGGGTCTCCACGACCGTGTCCCCGGCCGCCGTTTCGGGCAGGGTCGGCTGCTCGACGGCGGGGCTCGCCGCCGCCCGAGAGGCCCCACGACGGGAACGGGTGCGGGTAGCGGTACCGTCCGGGCCGGCAGCCTGCCGGGACACCCGCGGCGCGGGAGATGTCTCGCTCGCGGCCGGGACCGGTCCGGCGGACGAGGCCGGCCCCGATTCCGCCGGGAGCGGCGCAAAGGCCGAGGAGGCCGCGAGGGCCGAAGAAGTCGCTGGGGCTGCCGCGGCGGGCGCGGCCGCGGACTCGTTGTTCTGCAGGTTCTGGATCGCGGCGATGAGCTGGCCTTTGCGCAACCGGCCTACGCCCTGGATCCCCAGGGACGAGGCCTTGGCCTGCAGTTCGGGGAGCAGCATCGCGGACAGACCGGTGCCCTGCCGGCGGCGTCGGGTCACGGCCGCACCTTCTCCGGCCGGAGAAGGTGCGGGGAGAGCGGTCCGGGTGGTACGGCCTGCGCGCGAGTCACCGTTCCCGGTGGGCTCACCGTTCCCGGTGGGCTCACCGTTCCCGGTGGGCTCACCGTTCCCGGTGGGCTCAGCGTTCCCGGTGGGCTCAGCGTTCCCGGTGGGCTCAGCGTTCCCGGTGGGCTCAGCGTTCCCGGTGGGCTCAGCCGAGATGGCGTCTGCGGACGAGATGCCCGCCGCCAAGTCGCTCTCCCGGGGCGATGCAGGCGTCACGGGCGGCGCAGACTCACGTGCGCTCTGCGGCAGCACGTTGGTGGTGTCGCTCAAGGTTTTCCTTCCCTGAAGGAACTGGCTCCTGGTGAGCCGGGCGTTGCTTGTGGACCTTCTTCGCCTGCACACATGCCGGATGAAGGGGTATACAGCACCGGATGGGCGAGCATCGCGCCCGTGTACGGCGCCAGCGGCCGACTGCCGCGAGCGAACTCGCCGATCCCGCCTGGGGAGTGCCGGTGTGGAGCCGAGGCAACGACGACGAAGCTTATACACCGGAGCCCCGAACCATGTTCCATCTGGCGAGACCAGAGCGGCACGGCGGGAGCGAGCACGCGCCGCGGTGGCAGCGGGTGCAGTCACCAGACTATCCAGCGGCAGACACCTCGGCAACAACCTTGAGACGTCAGGACTTCCCGATGTGACACACAACCGCGAATCGGGAGCTCGCAGCGCCAGCCGTCGCAGCGGATCCCACCGCGGGCAACCGGGTCATGGCGCCGCGGATCGACATCGGATGACGCGTGCACCGCGTCTATCCACCGGCAGCGGGGCGACAGAGAACCCGGCACCCGCCACATCCACCGCCGCCGCGGCCTGTTCACCGCCGACGGCGAGGGCGATGACGGATGGCCCCGAACCGGACAGGGCCGCCGCGATCCCCCTGCCGCGCAGCCGACCGACGAGGTCTGCCGACGCCGGGACGCCGGGGAACCGGTAGGGCTGATGCACCAGATCCTCGGTGGCACGCAGGAGTGCCTCGGCACGTCGGGACGGCTGCCCGGCGGCCGGCTCGGCTGCCGACATCGTCAACGCCAGCAGCGCGGCCCGACCGAGGTTGCGGGCGGCGTTGGCGAATGGAACGCTGCTCGGCAGCGCCCCGCGCGACTGCTCGGTCGACTGTCGTATCGCGGGGATGAAGATCACGGGTCTCAGCTCGGCGAAGGGATCGACGCGCAGGGACCGGGCACCGTCGCCGTCCAGCCACGCGACGGTGAAGCCCCCGCTCAGCGCCGCGGCGACGTTGTCCGGGTGCCCCTCGATGGCGCTGGCGAGCCGCAGCATGCCCGCAGGCCCGAAGAAGCCGGCTCCGGACGCCGCGCCGGGCACCGGGCCCGGCTCGGACGCGTCATCGGGCGCGGACACGGAGTCCGCGTCGGCGTCGAAAACGGCATCGGCCTCGAAGGCGGGCCCGAGGTCCGGCTGCGCGAGCGCGGCGGCGGCGACGACCCCGGCGACGATCGCCGCGGCCGAGGATCCCAGCCCGCGGCCGTGCGGGATCCGGTTGACGCAGTGCAACGCGAGACCGGGCTGCGCCCGGCCGAGGGTGTCGAAGGTCGCCCGGATCGCCCGGACCACGAGGTGCGTCTCGTCCCGGGCAACGACGTCCGTGCCGACGACGTCGACGGTGAGGCCGGATCGGGTCGTCTCGACATCGACTTCGTCATACAGGCCTAATGCCAAGCCGAACGCGTCGAAGCCGGGGCCGAGATTCGCGCTGGTCGCCGGCACCCGGACCCGGACCCGCCGCGACACGCCGTCGGCGGCGGTGACCGGCCCGGACCGACCGGCCCGCTCGGCGAAGGCTGCCGTCCCGCCTGGACGCGGGGAGAACCGAGTGGTCACGAGCGCCGCAGCCCCAGCGCCTCGGCGGCGCCCGCGACGGTCGGGCGGATCGTTTCCGGCCGGGCCGCGCCGCTGATCGCCCAGTCAGGGTCCTTGAGCCCGTTACCCGTGACGGTGCACACGACCTGCTCGCCGGGTTCGATCCGGCCGGCCGCCCGCGCCTTCAGCAGGCCTGCGACGCTCGCGGCGCTGGAAGGCTCCACGAAGACACCCTCCCTGCGGGCCAGCAGGCGGTAGGCGGCGAGGATCTCCCGGTCGTTCACGGCGTCGATCAGACCACCGGAGGCCTCCCGCGCCTCGACGGCGAGACCCCACGAGGCCGGGTTGCCGATGCGGATCGCCGTGGCGATCGTCTGTGGCGAGGTCACCACCTCGCCCCGCACGATGGGCGCGGCACCCGCTGCCTGGAAACCGCACATCCGCGGGCGGCCGCTGGCGATCCGGTTGTTCTCCTCGAGGTAGCCCCGCCAGTAAGCGGTGATGTTGCCGGCGTTACCGACCGGCAGGCAGTGGACGTCCGGGGCCCGGCCGAGCGCCTCCACGATCTCGAAGGACGCCGTCTTCTGCCCCTCGAGACGGAAGGGGTTCACCGAGTTGACCAGGGTGACCGGCGAGGTGTCGGCAAGTTCGCGCGCCACCCGCAGGCAGTCGTCGAAGGAACCGTCGAGCTGCAGCAGCCGGGCCCCGTGGACAAGCGCCTGGGCGAGCTTGCCCAGGGCAATCTTCCCGCTGGGCACCAGCACCGCGCAGGTGATGCCGGCGCGGGCCGCGTAGGCGGCGGCCGACGCCGAGGTGTTGCCGGTGGACGCGCAGATGACGGCCTGGGAACCGGCGCCGACAGCCCGGCTGATGGCCACCGTCATCCCGCGGTCCTTGAAGGACCCGGTCGGATTCGCCCCTTCGATTTTGAGATGAACCTCACATTCGGTGAGGTCGGAGAGATGTGCCGCGGGCAGCAGGGGCGTCCCACCCTCACGCAACGTGACGACGGGTGTGTCGTACGCGATCGGCAGACGGTCCCGGTACTCCTCGATGATTCCCCGCCACGGCCGATGCGGCCGCTCGGGCGCCGCGGACAGCACCGGCACGGCCGGCTCGTCCGCGAGCGGTGTGGATGACGTCGTGGTCACGGCTCACCTCCCTCAACCCGTATCACGCCGGACACCGCCCGGACACCTGCGAGGCCGCGGAGCTCCTCGACGGTGGCGGACAGTGCCGCGTCCGGGGCGGCATGCGTCACCAGGACGAGGCTCGCGTCGTCGCCGCGGCCGTCCTGACGAACGCTCCTGATGGACACATCGTGACGCGCGAACGCCCCGGCGACCGTCGCGAGTACGCCGGTCTTGTCGGTGACGTCGAGATTCACGTGATACCTCGTCACGGTACGGCCCATCGGCAGCACAGGCAGCGCGGCGTAGGACGATTCACCAGGGCCGCGGCGGCCGGCGATACGGTTGCGCGCGACCGCGACCACATCCCCGAGCACCGCCGAGGCGGTCGGCGCTCCGCCGGCACCCTGGCCGTAGAACATCAGCTGGCCCGCCGCCTCGGACTCGACGAACACCGCGTTGAAGGCCTCCCGCACCCCGGCCAGCGGGTGGGTCCGCGGGATCATCGCCGGGTGGACCCGCACGCTGATCCCCTCGGTCTTGGCCGAGCGTTCCGCCACCGCGAGCGCCTTCACGGTGCAACCGAGCTCCCGGGCACTGGCGATGTCGGCGGTGGTGACCTCACCGATGCCGACCCGGTAGACGTCGTCGATCGTTACCCGGGAGTGGAAGGCCAGCTGGGCCATGATGGCCGCCTTCGCAGCCGCGTCAAACCCATCGATGTCGGCGGAGGGATCGGCCTCAGCATATCCGAGCGCACCGGCCTCGGCGAGCGCCTCGGTGAACGACGCGCCGGTCTCGTCCATCCGGGTCAGCACGAAGTTGGTCGTCCCGTTGACGATGCCGAGCACCCGGTGCACGCGATCCCCGGCCAGGCTCTCGCGCAGCGGGCGGATCAGCGGGATGGCCCCGGCCACGGCGGCCTCGTAGTAGAGATCGGTGCCGGCCGCGGCGGCCGCGTCGTGCAGCGTCGCGCCGTCCGAGGCCAACAGGGCCTTGTTCGCGGTGACCACCGACTTACCCCCCCGCAGGGCGGACAGCAGCCAGGAGCGGGCCGGCTCGATGCCGCCGACGAGCTCGATCACGATGTCGACGTCGTCCCGGGCGACGAGGCCCGCCGCCTCCCCGGTGAACAGCGCCGGATCCACGTCGAGAGTGCGGGCGCGGCCCGGCCTGCGCACCGCGATCCCGGCGAGTTCCAAGGGAGCCCCGACCCGGGCGGCGAGATCGGCGGCGTTGGCCTGCAACAGCCGGACGATCTCGCTGCCGACAACTCCACAGCCTAGCAACGCAATCCTCACCGCGCCACCTCCGGGGAGGCCGGGCCGGCGCCCGGCTCAACGTCCAGGCCCGGACCGGCGTCCACGCCCGGCTCGACAGTCAGGCCCGGCTCGACAGTCAGGCCCGGCTCGACAGTCAAGCCCGGCTCGGCGTCCAGGCGCAGCAGGTCGTCCTCGGTCTCCCGCCGGACGATGATCCGGGCCGCGCCGTCGCGCACGGCGATCACCGGTGGACGCGCCACGTGGTTGTAGTTGCTGGCCATCGACCGGTGGTAGGCGCCGCTGGCGGGAATGGCCAGCAGGTCACCGGGCCGGACGTCGTTGGGCAGCGGCACGTCGTGGGCGACGACGTCCCCAGACTCGCAGTGCCGGCCGACGACCGTGACGACGTGCGTCGTGGCCAAACCGGTCCGGGAGACCAGCCGGGCGGTGTAGCGGGCGTCATAGAGCGCCGTGCGGATGTTGTCGCTCATGCCGCCGTCCACGCTGACGAAGGTGCGCAGCCCGGGCAGCTCCTTGACGGTGCCGACCTCGTAGAGGGTCACCGTCGTCGACCCGACGATGGCCCGTCCCGGTTCCACCGCGAGGCGCGGGACGGTCAGGCCCGCGGCGGCGCACTCCTTGCCGACCACGGCGGTCAGCCGCTCGGCGACGTCGGTGACCTCCAGCGGGGCGTCCTCGCCGGTGTAGGCGATGCCGAGGCCACCGCCGAGGTTGAGCTCGGGCAGTTCGAGGCCGTGGGTGTCGCGGATGCGCGCGAGCAGGCCCACCAGGCGGTGCGCCGCCAGGCCGAACCCGGCCGTGTCGAAGATCTGCGAGCCGATGTGCGCGTGCAGGCCGACGAGTTCGAGGGAGCCAGCGGCCGCGAGCACGCGTTCCACCGCCTCGGCCGCCGACCCGCCGGCCAGCGAGAACCCGAACTTCTGGTCCTCCTGCCCAGTGGAGACGTAGTGATGTGTGTGCGCCTCCACGCCCGGGGTGACGCGGATCAGCACGCGTTGGCACCCGCCCGCCTCGGCGGCGACGGCTGCCAGGCGGGTGATCTCGGCGAAGGAGTCGACGACGATCCGCCCGACGCCATAGCCGACGGCCGCCCGCAGTTCCGCGACGGACTTGTTGTTGCCGTGGAAGAGCAGTCGATCCGCCGGGAAGCCGACCGAGCGGGCCACTGCGAGCTCCCCGCCCGTACAGACGTCGAGATTCAGGCCCCCCTCATCCACCCAGCGAGCGACCGTGCGGCACAAAAAGGCCTTGCCTGCATAGTAGACATCACACTCGGCGAACGCCCGCCGCCAAGCCGCGCACCGGGCCCGGAAGTCGGCCTCGTCGAGAACGAAGGCCGGCGTGCCGAACTCGGCAGCCAGCTCGTCGACCCGGATCCCACCGATCCGCAGCACGCCGTCGGCGTCCAGCCGGGCCGTGGCCGGCCACAGATTCTCCTCCAACGGCACCACCGCTGGGCTGTCGATCTCGCTCATCTCGCCTCTGCCTGCCTCAGGCCGCCTGGCCTGCCTCATGCCGCCTGTTTCACGCTTTCCGACCGGCTCGTTCCCGAACCCGCCCGGACGCCCGGACGGTCGGACCAACCGCTCGTCACATCCGCTCGGGGGCGCTGACCCCGAGCAGTCCCAGGCCGTTCGCGAGCACCACCCGGGTTGCCGCCACGAGGAGCAGCCGCGCACCGGTGGCCGGACCGGGCTCGGCGTCGCCCCGCGGAAGCACCCGGCAGGAGTCGTAGAACCGGTAGTAGACCCCGGCAAGTTCCTCGAGATAGCGGGCGAGCCGATGGGGGCCGCGCAGCCTCGCGGCGGACTCGATCACTCGGGGGAACTCGCCGAGCGCGCGCAGCAGCTCACCCTCCCGCGGCTGGGTCAGCAGGGCGACGTCGACCGGCTCGGTCGCGGCCGTGAGGCCCAGGGACTCGGCCGTGAGGCCCAGGGACTCGGCCGTGAGGCCCAGGGACTCGGCGTTGCGCAGCAGCGAGCTGATCCGCGCGTGGGCATACTGCACGTAGAAGACCGGGTTGTCACTGGTCTGGCGGGCCATCAGGTCCGGATCCAGCTCGAGCGCCGAATCCGGCGAAGAGCGGACCAGCCAGTACCGCGCCGCGTCGGCCCCGACCGCGTCGGCCAGGTCGTGCAGGGCCTGCTCGGACGCCCGGCGGTCGTAGTAGTACTCCGTGCCCACCTCGAACCCGGCCGCGGGCAGGATGCGCCCCAGGGCGTCCCCGACGGCCGCCCAGCGCGCCGAGGCCAGCGTCACCGGGCCGGTCGGGCTCGCGCTGACGAACTCCAGATTGACCCGGACACCTCGTGGCCTGACCGCCCGGCCGTACCGGTCACCGGCCGACACCACCGTGCGGGCGATCTCCCCGAGGGCGGCGTCGGCCAGCCGGAAGTTGAGGAACCCCGGGCCGGCGACGTCCACGGCGGCGAGCTCGCTGTCGGTGGCGAGCCGCCGGGCCAACGTCTCCGCGACGGCGCGCGGCGGACGACGGGCGGCCCTGGCAAGCTGGAGCGCGACCGGGGATGCGTAGTCCCCGTGCTCGGGCGTCTTCGGCCGCTCCACCGTGACGGCGGTCGGCACAGTCACGTCCAAGTCGCCGTCCGCGACCGCGCGGCCGATGGCCGTCACGATGGCGTCAGCGAGATCGGCGGGGGTCATGACGGCGATGTTATCGGCGCCGGGTCAGACCGGCTGGCCGGCAGCCAGCCGCTGGACCACGCCGATGAGTTCGTCCGGGTCGAACGGCTTGGTCAGGTAGTAATCCACCCCGACCCGCACCCCACGCTTGACGTCGGCCTCCTGGGCCCGGGCAGTCAGCATAATCATCTTGATGGCGGCGGTGTCCGGTTCCTCCCGCAGCCGGGCGGCCACGTCCCAGCCGTTCATCCTCGGCATCATGATGTCCAACGTGATCACCTGTGGGGCGACCTCGCGCACCATCTCCAGGCAGTCCACGCCGTCTACGGCGGTATGGACCTCAAAGCCCTCCAACTCAAGGTTGACGACCACGAGCTGACGTATCACCGCGTCGTCGTCGACGACGAGGACTCGGGGGGTGGCAGGGTACACACCGGAAGCTTACGGCGACCCGGATTCCCGATCCGGCGTTCCGTCCTGGTAACGTAGGCCGCGTTGACCCGGGGCCCCCGTAGCTCAGGGGATAGAGCACCGCCCTCCGGAGGCGGGTGCGCAGGTTCGAATCCTGCCGGGGGCACGTACTGCATCCACGCGGTGAAGGTGCCGGGTGGTTGTCGTACGCGGTGCGGGGGTGTTGGCGGCCACTTCCGCGAGATCGGCGACCGTGTCGAGGTCGCTGACCGGAATTTTGATCATCATCTGTACCTCCTGCTTCTCGTGATCGAGGTGGACGGTGAGCTGGGTGATCTCGTAGAGGCGTCGCTGTAGCTCCTCGGGTGCCTTGTCGAGCTTGAGCGTGAGTGTCGGTAGGGCGTCGAGGAGGGTGAGGCTGTCGGGGCCGGGCCGGTCGGGTTCTGCGTCGTCGGCCGTGTCGAGTTCTTTGATCTTCGCAAGGGCGGTCTTGCGCTCGGTGTCGAGCTGGTTGTAGGTGGCTCGCAGTCCCTGGGTGAACGGGTCGTCGGGGTCGCCGTCCTGGGCTTGGCGGAGCAGGTTGTCCTGCCGCCGTCCAAGGTCGTCGATCTTCTTGCGGAGCCTGCTCCGTTCGGCCGCCCGCTCCTGGGTCGCGCGGTCGTCGAAACTGGCGAGTTCCGCGGCCAGCAGGGCGACCCGGCTGCGACCGAAGACGCGTTCGGTGTAGAAGTCGGTGATCGCGGCTTCGAGGACGTCTTCGCGGATGCGGACGGTCTTGGGGTGGTCGGCGAGCTTGTCGTCGCGGCCCCTGTTATTCGCTTTCGGCCAGCAGATGTACCAGACGGGCGCGCCGGGTTCACGGACGTTGCCGAACATCCGCCGCCCACAGGTGCAGTGGACCATGCCCCGGAACACATACGTCCGCTTCGTCGCGGGATGGGCGTTGAGGTCGTTGTGCTGCCGGGAGCCGCGCCGGGCCTGGCGGTGGGCGTTGAACTCGTCGAACATCCACTTCGGGATCAGCGGTTCGTGGACGGGCTGCTCGGACCAGACCCACTTCTCCGGCCCGTTGACCGCCCCGTGCCGTGAGCGGCTCGCCCGGCGGTTGAACACCTGGTAGCCGGTGTACTTCGGGTTACGCAGCAGATCGGCCACCGTCGACTTCGACCAGGCCCCGCGTGCCCGGTAGGCTCCGCCGACCGGCTCGGGCGGCGGGTAACGTTCCAGATCGGCGTTGAGGGCCTCGGCGATCGCGCCGTAGCCGAGCCCGCGGTAGTAGCGCCAGTGCGCGATCTGGGTGACCGTCTCGCCGCGTGCCCCGTCGGGTTCGAGGCGGGTCTTGGTCGCCCCTCGGTCGGCCTTGGCCGAGTTCGGGTGCCGGTAGTTGCGGGCCCGGTAGCCGTAGGGCGGTTTGCCGATGTTCCAGCCGTCGCGGACGTGGGTGCACAGCCCACCCCAGCTGCTTTCGAGGGTGTTCCAGACCTCGTACTCGGCGACGGACTGGTTGATCCTCCGGTGCAGGATCTGCCCTGCCCGCGGCCCACCGACCTTGATCGGCTCGTTCCACGCCAGCAGCGCGACGCCGGCCTGTTCGAGCTGGCGTTCGATCGCGAGGTTCTCGTACATCCGCCGGGCGATCCGCGACATCGACTCACAGATCACCGCATCGAACCGGCACCGCGGATGCTCCGCCTCGGCCAGCAGGTCATCGATCCCGCCGTCGCGGGGGATCGGGATGTCGAACCGGGACACGTCCGCCCCGTGGCCGCGCTGATCGAGGTCCTTGCGGCCCGACTCCACGTCATAGAAGTGCGCGACGATCACCCACGACTCCGGCAGCGCCGACTTCGCCCGGTCCAGCTGACGCATCAACGACTGGCGCGGGTCCTGCTGCTCCTCGGTCGAGGTCCGCCCCGCGAACGCGACCCGGACCTCCCGATCCAGCCCTGCCAGCGGCATCGCGAACGGCGACACCGCCAGATCCGACAGTGCCGGGTTCGCCGGATCCGCCGCCCGCCTCGCCGGCCCGGGTCCCGGACGGCCTGGGTCGGCCGCCCGGGACGGACGATCAGGATCGATCACGCCGCCTCCTCCTCCGCTCCACTGTTCTCCGTGGCCTCGCCGGTGTTCTCCGTGGCCTCGCCGGCGGCCCACAGCAGAAGATCCCGGATCACGTCCGCGAGCTCCGCCCGGATCCGGTCAGCCTCCAGCCCGCTGATCGTTTCGACCTCGCCGTGGAACACCCACCGCCGGCCAGGCCGCCCGCTCCCGCCCTCCGGGCGGGGTCGCAGCGCGACGACCCGCGCGTCCTGCGCCTCGGGCCGCTCCCCCACCGACCCGGGAGGGTCGTCCCCGGCCGGGGCGCCGCCCGTCGCGGCGGGCCGGTCGCTCTGGCCAGGGCTGGCCGTGTCGGGCTCGGCGGTCCGCGGCTCGCCGCGGTCGTCCGGGTGGTCGAGGGAAGCGGGGGTGTCGGCAGCCGTCACAGAGCCTCCAGACGTCGCGGGAAGGGACGTGGCAGAGGCAGGGGAGGCCAGGATCGGGCAGCCGCTCCCAGCAGGGCACGGGGCAGTATCCGGCTCATCGACAACAAAGGTAACACCCGGACGGGCCGGAAGAGAACCCAACAAACACGGGAAATGCTCCGATCCGGGAATGGATCGCGGGCAGCGCACCGCTCCAGCCGAGTCGGGATTCCCATCTGGGGTCCAGGCGGAGAACCGACCGGGAAAAGAGCCGGGTCCGGACCCGGACTCGCCCCCCGAGTCCTGGCCGACCGGCGGCGCGTCGGCCGGCGTCCGCGCCGGCCCCGCAGGCGCGGGGACGGGGCGCGGGCCGTCTGGCTGCTGCGCCGCAGGCGATGCCGGGCGCGCGAGGCGCGGCGGGTGGGGAGAGTCGGGA
>NZ_CDXDOR010000038.1:0-10523 GCF_978021225.1 Frankia sp. CeTa3Moorea
ACCCTGCCCCCGCACAGCGCCCCGTCCCGGCACGGCCCCCCGGGGAACCGGCACCTCGCCGAGCTCAGTCATCGCCGCCACCATGCCGTCCTCCGATAGCACCATGCCGTCCTCCGGCAGGACCCTGGACCCGGTCGGCGTCCGGAACCCGATCGGCGGTGCGCACCCGGTCAACCACCGGCGCTCCACCGCCGGGCGAGTCCTCGTGACCGTCGAAGGTGCCACCCAGGCGCCGGCCACGACCCAGCGTGATATGGACAAACGAGTAGGGTAGCCAGGGACCCGTCACCTCGGCGGGGCACCCCGCCGCGTCCAGCTCCCGCGTCAGCGCGGTCGCCGTGGTGAGGAAAGCCTCCTCCTCCGAACGCGGCACGAGGTACGCGCAGTCGAACATCCGCCCCGGCCGACCGGTGTGCCGACGGGCGTCATCCCGCGTGTGCGCGGCCAGCTCCCGATCCGCCCGATCGACCATCGCCGCGATCTCGTCACGCCGGTCCCGCTCCGCCTGCAGCTCCCGGCGCCGCTCGGCAAGATAGGCCGTTCCCGAGCCGGTTGCCGAGCCGGTTGCCGAGCCGGCCCGCCCACCCACACCCACCGTGGGCACGGTCTCCGCCGGGTGGTGGACAGGCGAATCCACCCGGAATCCCCACTCACGGGCGTCCCGGACGGCGTCCAGCATCCGGAGCAGGTCCCGTACCTGGTCGTCGAGGATGGCCCGGGCCTGCTCCGGGTCGGCGAGCACCGTGCCGAACCGCAGCGGCAGCACACCGCCGCGTTCCAGCAGCTCCCACAGCACCTGATCGTGCCGGCGGGCCAGCACGGCGAGGCGACCGGTGTCGGAGACGTCCTCCTCGAGGTCACGCAGCAGGCTCAACTCGACCTCCGAGACGGCGAGTGACAACGGCCCGCAGGCGATCGCGTCCACCTCGGTGCCGGCGCCCAGCCCCTCGATTCCGGCGGTGTCGCTCGCCGCGGGGATGATGCCGTATGCGTAAAGACCGCGGTCGGTCCGGGACGCGCGCGAGGACGTCCGGACGCCGGGCCCGACCGCGCCCACAGTTTCGACGGTCGACTCCGGAAGCGACTCCGGAACCGACTCCGGAACGGACTCCGAGACGGACTCCGAGACGGACTCCGACCGCGAGACCGACCCCGACTGCGAGACCGGAACGGGAGGAAGGTCCCGGGGCGGGGTCACGGCCGGCCGGATGCCCTCCATCACCACCCGGGTGATCTCACGGGCGAGGCACTCGACGATCTGATGTCGGGCGAGTTCGCGGGCCTCTCGGACGGCCTCCTCGACGATCTCAGGCGCGAGTCGCCGGGCGAGGGCCGTGAGGTCCTCAGCCCCGGCCGTCGTGCTCATGGCCGCTACTCCCTCGTGTCCCGTTCCTCGGCGGCCGATACCCCGTCAAGGCCGATCCCCCCTGCGCCAGCCAGGCCGGCCGGCCCCGCCGAAGAGCCGCTCGACCGCGTCCGCCGGATCCCGGTCCGTCGGCTCGCCCACACCCTCCCCGGCACGATTCGCGATCTGCGCGGGACGGTCGGCGATCCGCTCAGGGTGGTCTTCGGTCCGCCCGGGCCACCGCCCGTCGGCGGGCTCGACCTCGGCCAGCCGCGACCGCAACCTCCTGTTCTCCTCCTCCAAAGATCGCGCCCGGGAGTTGAAGAAGGGGTCCGCGGTCCACCAGTCCAGGCCCATCTCCCGCGCCGTGTCCGCCGAGGCGATGAACAGCCGCAGCTTCAGGGTGAGCAGCTCGACGTCCAGGACGCTGACGACCACGTCTCCGACGATCACAACCCCCTTGTCGAGGACCCTTTCCAACACGTCGGCCAGCGAGTCCGGACGCGAACCACCCCAGGGCCGGGCACGAGGCGGCCCGGCGAAGAGGCTGCGGTCGACGGTCATGGCCCTGCCCGGTTCCTGCTGTCGCGATGGGCGACCTCACGCGGCAACCTCGTCAGTCGGTGGCGGTCAGTCGGTGGCGGTCAGTCGGTGGCGGTCAGTCGGTGGCGGTCAGTCGGTGGCGCCATGGACGAACCTCCGCAGCCACTCGTAACCGACGAGGTTCCCCTCCCTGTCGACGTCCAGCCGGTAGGTGGCGAGCACGCTCGTGGTGGACGGGATGCGCTCCAACTCGACGACGTCGGCCAGCACCGACCAGCCGTCGTCGGTCCGCCGCGCACCGGAGACCCGCTCCGGACTATGCCCCAACAGCGTCCCGAACTCGTCCAGCACGCCGGGCAGCACCGCCGCCAGTCCCCCGCGGCCCACCCGGCGACGGGCGGTCCTGTCCTCGTCTGGGCTCATGGCGTCTGGGCTCATGGCCGGTACGCGGCCCCCGTCCACCCCCGTCTCCGGGACAAGGAGGACCGAGGCATCGAAGACATCGACACGCCGCCCATTCCCGGGACTACCGGCTCCAAACTCCCAGCGTACGACGGGTGTCGACCGCAGATCACCGACCGCCGCACCACCCCGGAGGAGCCCCCGCCCGGAGGAGCCAAGGCCACCCACGCCGAAGATCCACTGGAGGTGGAGAGGTCAGCGCGTCCTACGGGATCAGCGCGCCCATGCCGCCCGCACTGCCCGCGTGGGGCTCGAAGATGATCGGTCCGAGCCAGCGGACCGGGTGAGGATCCTCTGGGTAATCTCCTCGGCCGTCAGCGGCGGCGCGAAGAGAAAGCCCTGCGCACTGTCGCAGGCGGCCGCGCGCAACCGCTCGGCCTGCATCAGGGTCTCGACGCCCTCGGCGGTCACCGTCAGGCGCAGGGTGTGAGCCAACGCGACCAGCGTCTGCACGATCTCCTCATTCCCCGGGTCGGCGTCCCGCGCCGAGCGGAAGCCCTCGATGAACGGTCCGGCGAGCTTGAGCGTGTGCACCGGCAGCCGACGCAGGTAGGCGAGGTTGGAATAACCGGTGCCGAAGTCGTCGATAGCGATCCGCACGCCCATCTCGGCGAGCCCGCGCAGGACCCGCAGCGGCTCGTCGGCCGTGCCCATGAAGGCGCTCTCGGTAAGTTCCAGCTGGAGCAGGTCCGGGGAAAGCCCGGTCTCGTCGAGAATGCGTCGGACCTGTTCCACCAGGCCGGCCTCGCGGGTCTGCCGGGCGGCCAGGTTGACGCTGACGAACGGGGCGTGCGGATGACACTCCTGCCACTGCCGCGCCTGCCGGCAGGCAAGCTCCAGCACTCGCCGGCCGAGGGGCACGATCTGCCCGGTCTCCTCCGCCATCCCGATAAACAGATCGGGGGGCAGCAGACCGAGGCCGGGATGCCGCCAGCGGACCAGCGCCTCCACCCCGACCATCGCCCCGGCGGCCATCCTGGCACCCGCACCGTCGCCGAGAGCGATGATCGGCTGGTACTCGACGACGAACTGGTCCTGTTCGAGGGCGCGGGGCAGCATGGTCGACAGAGTGTGCCGGGTCGCCTGCCGGACGCCTCGCTCCGCGTCGAACAGGGCCCAGCGGCCCTTCCCCTCCGCCTTCGCCCGGTAGAGCATGATGTCGGCGGCCCGCAGCAGATCGGCGTAGTCCCCGTCGGCGACGGGCCGTTCGACGATGCCGATGCTCGCTCCGATGGACAGCGCGTGGTCACCCACCCGCAGCGGGCTCGCCAGCGCCGCCAGCACGGTCTCGGCGACGGCGACGGCGTCCGCCGTGCCGGCTGTGTCGGCGACGAGGATCACGAACTCGTCACCACCCATCCTGACCAGGAGCTGCTCCGGGGACAGCACCCGACGCAGCCGGTCCGTGACGGCGACGAGCAACCGGTCGCCGACGTCGTGGCCGAGGCTGTCGTTCACCATTTTGAATCCGTCGAGATCGATGAAGCACAGCCCGACGCGACGTTCCGGTCCCGTGGCCATCAGTTCGTGGACCCGTTCGATGAGTACCGTCCGGTTCGGCAGGCCGGTGAGCGGGTCGTGCCGCGCCTGGCGGCGCAGCTGGCTCTGCAACAGATGCCGGTCGGTCACATCCGCGATCATGGAGAGCTGCGCACGGCACCGCCCGTCGTCGTCGCGCAGGCACGACGTGGTCAGCTCGGCCCACACCACCGACCCGCCGATCCCGGTGAACCGCCGCTCCATCCGGATGTGCTCCGGTCCGGCGGTCCGCTGGGCGGCATAGGCCTCCCGGAGCTCCCCCGCGTCCTCGGGATGCGCGAACTCGTCGATTGACCTGCCCTGCACCTGACCCGGGCCGACTCCGAGCATCCGCAGAAAAGCGTCGTTGGCGTCGATGATCCGTCCGTCTCCGTCATTGATCAGGATTCCGATCGCGGAGCCGGTGAAGATCAGCCGGAAGCGGGCATCGCTCGCGTGCAGGGCCGCGCGATGGATCGAGTCCTGCCCGGCGAGGATCCGCTCCCGCAGCGCCTGGGCGTATCCCTGGGCCAGGCCGCCCTGCAACGCCGCCAGCCGGGCGCCGTACCCGTCGGCCGTCCCGAGTCGTAGGTCGGTGAGCAGTCTGGTGCCACAGATCTCGATGGTTCCGGCCAACGCGTCCGCGGCGCCGAAGGTGTACTCGACGACGGCAGCCCCGACCGCGGCCGCAGGGTCGGCCGTGAACGGTTCGGCGAGCAGGGCGTCGACGAGCCGGTCGCTCAACGCCCGTAACCGCTGCTCGACGTCGATCAGGCCGATCGCCGGGTAGCTGGCGCCGAGGATCTCTCGGGCCCAGGCCTGGGCGAAGCGCGCGACGCCCTGCTGGCGGGCCGTCTGGGGCAGGGACCTCACCGCACGCACTCCTCATCGCACGCATGTCTTACCGGACCATGACGAACCTTGGGCCTGACCCGCCCTGTGACAAAACCTCGGCCGCTGGCCGGAAAAACGCCGGAAGCCGGAAAAAAACTAATAAAAGTTAAGAAAAGTGAGAGATAGCCAGGAAAAACCATAAAAGGCCAAGGACGGCCAAGAACAGCCAAGGAACGGCGAGCTACCGGCTACCGGCGCCCGACCGCGGCAAGTACCGTGGAACGCACCGGGTTGCCCGCGAGGGGATCGGCGCCCATGCCCGCCGCGTCCGGGCGCCAGGCCGGCAGGTAGACCAGGCCCGGGTCAACGAGGTCGTATCCGCGGAGCAGATCGGTGATCTCCGCACGGGAACGCGGGGTCACCCCGGTGGGGGTCTCGTCGTAGACCTTGCTGGCCTGGTTGATCTCTACGGCCCGCTCGTCCGCGATCACATGCGAGATGGCCAGGTAACTGCCCGGCGCCGTCGCCTCCCGGAAGGAATCGATGATGCCAGCGGGGTCATCGCGGTCGGGGACGAAATGCAGAACCGTCACCATGAGCACGGCGATCGGTTGAGAAAGATCGAGCAGCTCGGCCACCGCGCTGGAGCCGAGGATCGACGCGGGCTGCCGAACATCCGCCTGCAGCACCGTGGCCCGCGGATTGTCGGCGAGCAGCATCCGGGAGTGGATGACGGCGACCGGGTCGATGTCGACATAGACGACCCGGGCCTCCGGATTCACCCCTTCGGCGATCTCATGTACGTTACCGACCGTCGGCACCCCGGAGCCGAGATCCAGGAACTGTGTGATCCCGGCCTCGGCAGCGAGGAAGCGCACCGCCCGGTGCAGGAACAACCGGTTCGATCTGGCGATCAGCAGGGCATCCGGGAGGATCTCGAGGGCGGCGCGCGTCGCCTCCCGGTCCACCGCGAAATTGTGCGATCCGCCGAGCGCGTAGTCGTACATCCGCGCAGCGCTCGGGCGATTGACATCGATCCCCGCGGCCCACTCGGGCAACTCCTCCATGATCATCCATTCTCCTGCGCGACCCACTAGACGACGTACGGTGAGGAGATTGTCTACCATCGCCACCTTCGTCACCACACCGGCCGGTGTCGCTACGGAGACCAGTACCTCCACATCGCGTTCGCACCGCGTTCGCTCGTTTCATCGCACGCCCGCCCTACCTCCCGCCCGGGCCTCCCGGCGGCGCGGACCGACCTCCGGCGGCGGCCCATGGGGAAGCCGCCGACCGTGCCGAATGTCCGGTTTGACCAGACCGTCCGACCCTGCCCTGCGTGGCCGTCCACGGATGACACTGGTCTGGAACCTGGATCGAGGGTCGACGCCCGCGACGGCCGAGGAGACCCCTACGGCCGCAAGAACCGGAAGAACCGAAAGAACCGGGAGGACCGGAGCTCGCGGCGGCAGCCGACAGACCGACGGCGGCCGGGACAGCGCGGGTATTCGGGCGTCGCCCTCGGCCGGGACCGTACGAGGCTCCGGTACGAGGTTCCGGGTGAGGAGTGGGACGAGATGCGCGCCCTCGTCGTGTATGAATCGATGTTCGGCAACACCAGGGTGATCGCGGACGCCGTCGCGATCGGCCTGTCGACGTGGTTGGACGTCGGACTCGTGGAGGTCGGCACCGCGGACCCGGCCCTGAACGACGATGTCAGGCTCCTCATCGTCGGCGGGCCCACCCATGCGTTCGAGATGAGTCGGCCCGAGACCCGACACGACGCCACCAGGCGGACCGAGGGCAACGTCGTGTCGCCGGGAATCGGGATCCGGGAGTGGCTCGAGGCACTGCCCAGGCAACCGAGTGGGTCGCCCGAGGGGATACCGCTCACCGGAGCGGCCACGTTCGACACGAAGGTCCGTCACCCCCGTCCCGCGGGTTCGGCCGCGGCCGGTGCGGCAAAGTGCCTGCACCGTCTCGGCTTCTCCCTCCTCGACCGTCCGCGGAGCTTCTACGTCGACGGCCCGGCGGGCCCACTGGTGGCCGACGAACCCGAACGCGCCCGCCGCTGGGCCGAAAGCCTCGGATGGATGGTCCCTGCCTCGGCGAAGGGTAACGCGCTTTCCTGAGCCGCCTTGACACAGCAACACTTCACCCGGATCGCCGCCGAGTACGAACGACTCGGTGGAGGAAGTCGGATCTTGCACGGATCTGTAAGGTTTCTGGTTGCACAAACTGGCAGAGGCGATTTTCGGGCGTGACTACCGGGCGGCGAGGAAAGCGGCTTCGCGGGCGGCGACCTCGGTGACGCGGTTGACGTCCGTCCAAGCACGCTCGCGGAGAAAGGCGCCGAGGTCGTCTGGCCACCCCAGACGCTCGCCGAAGAACCAGGCAAGGAGCTTGTCGGCGTTGCTCTGATCATCGTCGGTGGACTGAGTCCACATCTGCCGTTTCCGCCTTGCTCGGCGGCAGCACTCGGGCCAGTCGGGTTCAGCCGAAAGGAGCGCTACCCAGTCGACCCATTCACCGGACGACGCGCGCGCAATACCCTCAGCCACAGTGTGTGCCAACGGAACGGCCAAGAGGAACTCGTCAAGGATGCTGGCGATGGGCGTCTCCTGCCGCACGACTTCGTTCCAGAGCACGGTGGGGGTAAATTCAGTCGCAGCGGGCGAGGTCGTTTCGCTACTCGACGGCATGAGGTCGTCGCGCATCCGTTCGAGCATGGCCACTGCGTCGGCCCGCTTCTGATCGACTCGGCCTTGCGGCAGCCACGCGCGCAACGCCTCGAGCTGTTCGGGGGGGCACGGCACCAGGTTCAGCAGGTGCTCCCACCGGCGGTCAGCATAAAACAACGAACGTGCGGTCTGAACGACGAGCTCTCCGGTCATGCGAGAGACCACGCCCTGCGCCGTCGCGGCAGCTACGGTCGCTCGCACGTTCACCAGGGGCTCCGAAAGCGGCCGAAAGCCGTGCTTGCTCGTTGCATGCACAAGGGCCACCTCGTCGTCCGAGGTCAGCTCACCGGAGCAATATCCCGCAGCGATGTCACCGACGGCGACCATGCCGAAGGGCGCCAGCTCGGCGCCGCGTAGCGCCCCCATGCTCGACGACCCGTAGACCCGGATCCCGAGCGCTAGGGCGTACAGGATCTCCTTGTGCCACACTGCCGGCACTTGGTGGAAGTAGCCGTCGATGATCCCGATCGTGGGCGGTCTCTCCTGGCTGATCCGCCACACGTCCCCGAGCTGAACGGGCGGCAGGAACTCGGCGTCCAGAACGGCGCGAGCGTCGTCGATGCCGAGTGTCGGGCCGAGGAAGACGACTGGCAATGGCCCAGTCACTGGCCCGGTCAACCGACGACGCCCTCGACAGCGGCGCGAGCGCGAGCACCCGGCTTGTACCCCGACACGTCACTGGGCGGCTCGAGACCTGGAACAACCGCGCGGCCGACCGCAACGCCGGTGTCCGGCCGGCTGAGGTCAACCCACCAAGGGTCGAAGCCTCGGGTGACGAGCGCACTCACCACGGCTTCCAGGTCGCGCTCGAGCGTGCTCGTCGAGAGGTCGGGGAGGTCGCTGACGTCGCGGCCGCCGCGCAACGACGCCCGCCAGCGCTCTCGCAGCAGTCGCGCCTGCTCGGCGGCAGCGGAGCTCGGGCGGTAGCGGGCGCGGAACATGTCATCGCGTGCGCCGCTGATGAGCGTGAGACGGCTCTGCGCCGCTTCGGTGACGGCACGGCACAGCGCGATGTCTCG
Source organism: Frankia sp. CeTa3Moorea (assembly GCF_978021225.1). NCBI lineage: Bacteria > Bacillati > Actinomycetota > Actinomycetes > Frankiales > Frankiaceae > Frankia > Frankia sp. CeTa3Moorea. Next base: position 8,463 of record NZ_CDXDOR010000038.1, read on the forward strand.
ACTGGGATGGCATCCCATGCCACTCGTGGCGTAGACCGTGAGATCCTGGTCGTCGGCGTCTGGCTCGAAGACTGTGCACTCCACAGTGGCGACACCGATATCGCTCGTCGCGTCGTGGAGCATCACAGCGATCCCAGCCTCGTCGAAGCGCTCAAGCAGTGACCTGCCGACCGGGTCGGTGACGCTGCCAAGATCGATGGTGGTCGTGGTGACGTCGCCGGTAAGCCGCCACATGGTGATCGCATCGCGTTCGATCAGCTCGCAGAGTGCGTGGAGCTTGGCTTCGAAGCCGTTGTTGCCCGACGATAGACCGTTCGAGGTACAGCTGAACCAGCCGCTACCTGGCGGTTCCTGAACTCGACCGTCGGTGTGCACTACCTCGAACGGGACAAGCGCCGCAGTGCCGTCGACGAGCGAGGCAGCCGCCACCCACGTCGTCGGTGTCGTGGTCGCAAAATTCGCTCCGGTTGCCCGAGCCAGGCCAGACCAATCGGCTATCTGGTGGCGCGGCGCAAGGTCGCAGGCGGGTCCCCACACGGTCGGCACACTCGCCCGTTCGGCGTGCCACAGCTCGACGGATTCCATGATTGCCGAGGCTTTGGCGGCGGCAAGCGTGACGCCCTTGCCCATCGAGACGGCCAGCGAGTAAGCGGCCGGGCGGCAGGCAGTCACCACCGGTATGCCGATCCGGTCCAGTCCAGTGATGTCCGCTACTCTCGTGATCCCGAACATGTCGAGCTGGCCGCGCAGCCGCCGGACGGTTTCTTCCGGCGCCACCGCGCGGTGGGTCCCGAGGGTGAAGGTCTTTGCTGTCATCGCGATCCTCCGGCCACCAGATGCACGACGTCAGTTGCCATCTCGGTCCGAGGTCGCCAGGCGCAGGCGAGGTCTCGTGCGCGCCGCGGCGGAGCGGGCCGGCGGGTCGGCGTCGGGTGTCAGTGGCAAGGCCAGTGCCAAGAACCGGTCGCCATCCCGGAACACGAGGCGAGCATCGGTCATCTCGGTCAAAAAGGCTCGCACTTCGTCGGGATCGAGGTCAAGGTCGCGGTCGCGAAGCAGGCGATCCGCCGCGCTCGACGGGGTGGCGCCGTCGAGGCAGGCGAGGTAGAGCTCCGCCTCGACGTCGTCGAGGAAGATGTCGCGGCTCGGGAGCAAGGGGCGACGGTCGCGGATACGCAGGAACCCCGGCCCTCTCTCGTATCGAAGCGACCGGTGGCGCCCGGGCGTCCAGCAGCGGTCCCAGGCGTCGACCGCGTCACGCAACGGGGCGACCGCTTGTTCGGGGTCGTGCCCGTCCACGTGCTCGTACTCGAACGCATACGCCAGGCCGGCGAGCTCGTCCGCCGGCACGGAGTGCAGGTGGCGGTAGTAGGCGGCGGGACCGAGCAGCCGCAAGCCGTGGGACGCGGGTTTGTCGAAGTAAGGGCTGAACCGCTGGACCTGAAGCCGGACCAGCCCGGGCGGCTTGAGGTGGACAAGTGACTTCACCAGGTCTGCCATCGCCACGTAGTCTTCGTCGGTCTCGCCCGGCAGCCCGTAAATGATATTCCAGGTCGGAAGCAGCTCGTAGCGCGCCGCAAAGATCAGGAGGCGTATATTTTGCCACACGGCGACGCCCTTGTCGATACTACGCAGCAGGGGTGTGCTCAACGTCTCGATGCCGGGCTGTATCCGGTGGACTCCCGCGTCGCGAAGCTGTCGGACCTGGTCGGGCACGAGGTTCGACTTGATCTCGTAAAAGAAGCGGTAGTCGTGGCCGGCCTTGCGCCGTTTGGCGAGCTCAGGCAACACGCTGTCGAAGAACTTGGGATCCAGGATATTGTCGACGACGTCGAACTCCACCCTGCGGTGGCGGCGGGCGAGAAACTCGATTTCGTCCACGACCTGGTCCGGGGCTTTGGCCCGGAAGGAATTTAAGTTTTCCTATAACATTCATATGAATATGGATAAGTGTAGAATTTATGCAAAAAGTGCTACTATAAGATAGTCTTGATTGAATTATTGCAATAAAAGTATGTGTTAAATAAATAATATGAAGTCATTTTTCACATTGTTAAGGAG
>NZ_CDXDOR010000038.1:10548-28192 GCF_978021225.1 Frankia sp. CeTa3Moorea
TGGCCGGCCTTGCGCCGTTTGGCGAGCTCAGGCAACACGCTGTCGAAGAACTTGGGATCCAGGATATTGTCGACGACGTCGAACTCCACCCTGCGGTGGCGGCGGGCGAGAAACTCGATTTCGTCCACGACCTGGTCCGGGGCTTTGGCCCGGAAGGTCATGCTCGACCCGTTCAGCCCGCAGAACGTGCAGTGGTGACGCTCCCCCCACCAGCACCCTCGGGAGGTCTCGACGACCAGGCGCGTCCGGGACGACAACGACTCGCGTAGCGGCGACCGGGCAAGCCGCTCGAAGTACTCGTCGTACACCGGGGTCAGCGCTTCCGACATGGCGATGCGGTGAACGCGTGAGCCCTCGTCACCGCTCCCACGGGCGAGCAGGCCGGGACCGCTCCCAGGCCGGCGTCCGGCCAACAGTTCGGTGCACAGCGGCCCGAAGGTACGCTCGGCGTCGCCTTGGACGACGTAGTCGACCTCGTCGTAGAGCCGGTGCAACGCGGTCCCCAGCTCGGCGTCGCAGTTGGCGCCGCCGAACACGACGACGAGGTCGCGATCTTTCGACTTCAGCCGGCGGGCAAGTGCCAACGAGGGCACCGTCTGCGAGAACGTCGTAGTGAAACCGACCACCGCCGGCTCGGTTGCGAGGATCTCGTCGGCCGACGCAGACAGGAACGCGTCAGTAAGTTCCCTCATGCCCAATGCAGCATCGACGACCGCGTCCGGCACCTGTTCCCGCCGCAGGTAGTCGACGTAGTCGCTCCACTCCTGTACCCGCCGCCCGGGATCCTTGAAGATCCACTCACCTAGCCCGACTCTCCACCAGCGCCGCACGACGGCGTCGTACAGCGTCGGGGCGATGCCGTTGCCGGCGAAGTAGCCCGCCGCTTCGAGCTGGAGGCTGTGGGCGTTGACGGGCAGCCCGGCGCGTTCGGCGACGGCGGTCAGGATGCCAATCTGGATACTCGGCGTCTCCGGAGACGCCCATGGCATCGCGACGACGCTGATGCTCTTCACGAGACGTCCGGCAGCGCATCGACGACGTGTGCCTGAAGCCCGTCGATCCGTTCGACGACCTCGCGCCTGATGTCCGGCCACCACGGCCGGACCAGGTCCGCTACCGAGCCCTGGGCGAAACCCCGGACACTGCGAACGAGGCGGGCCCGGACGGCGCGGGGCTCGAAACCCGCCGTTCTGCTCCCGAGCGCCCACAGGTGCGCGAGACCGAACCACACGTGGACTGCCTCCAGGAACGGTCGAACGGGAAGTAGGCGCCCGGTCCAGGGCGACCGGACGCACGGCACCTCGACAGCGGCGTCGCCGCCCACCCACGGGCGTTGCAGGCACTCTCGGTATAGCAGGCCGTGTATGGCTTCATGGACGACGCCCTCGGCGAGACAGTCCAGCGAGGCCTCAGGGTGGTGCGGGTTGGTCACGAACGACCGGCCGATGTAGTTGCCGTTCGTGCCCGAGGCGACGTGGTCAGCGCCGTCAGGATCGATCTGCAGCACCAGGACGCAGGTGGCACGCTGCACGAAGGGCTCGACGGCGCTCGACAGCCCAGCAAGCGAGGACATGGTCTCGACGAGGCGTCGATGGATCGTGTTCACCTGGTCGACGGTGAACGACGGCCGGGAGGCGTTCGTACGCTCGAATCGTCCGCTCAGGTCAATGCCGCGACCTCTCGGGCTGCCGAAGTCCAGCGCCATGGTGCGGTCGCCGGGCAGCTGCGGCCACCCGTCGGTGGTGCCGTCCGGGCGCACGTAGACATCTCCCAGTGCCGACCAGGAAGGTTTCGTCGGGGGCGGTCCCTTGCCGGCGAGCGTCATCTCGACCCCGACCGCCGCGGCGAGAAAAGCTTCGACGTCGTCGGGTCCAGTCGTGGCGAACAGCAAGCGCCGGGTGACTTCCGGCGCGCGCAGCACGCGCCGCTGCCGATGCTCGTCGAGCTGCGTGATCGCGGTGACGGCACCGGCGCCGGACCGACGCCGCAAGGCCTCCGCTGTTCTGTCGACGACGGCGCTGTCGAGCGTGTCGATGAGCGTGGTCCCGTCGAGCCAGGTCAAGGCCTCGCCGACGTCGTCCAGGCTCATACGACCACTCGGGTCATCTCGGCGAGAGCCTGGCGGCGCAGGGCTGTCTCCTCGATGTCGACGTCGAGGCGCTTACGGACGTGAGCGAACAGCGCGAGCAGGTCAGCGCACCACACGCTCGGGTTGTCGAACGCCGCGTTCGATGACCAGCGATGAGGCAGGTAGCCGCCGGAACACGTGGTCGCCTCCGGGCAGGTCTGGCAACCCGTCGGCACCGGTAGTCCGTCGAACATCGCCGCACGGTGCAGCGCTGAGAGCGCGCCCACGTTGGACACGTCGTTGGCGAACACGCTGAGGCCCGTCCCAGCCATGCCGTGCCGACAGACCCTGAGGGCGTCGAGATCCTCGACGGCGCCGTCGGGTTCGATGAACACGAATCCGAACGGTTCGTTCCCGACCATGTCGATGTTGGAGCGACCACCGAGCACAAGTCGCGAAACGGCCACGAAAAGTGGGATTCTAGTCGACACCGGGTCGTTGACCCACCACTCGTCGAAGACCGGTAGTAGGTAGTCTGCACACGGTGTCGGGCCGTGGGCCCGGCGCACCTCGGCCACAGTGTCATGGGTGAAGTCGGGGAGGAGGTAGTTCATGGTGCGGAAACCCAGCGAAGTGATGTGCCGGTGGATCGAAACACTGTCGGCTCCGAACTGGACGACTGCGAGCGCACCCATCCCTACGCCGTGTCTTCTCAGACAGTCGATTCCGCTCACCACGCGCTCATGCGACCCGGCGCCGCGCCGGTCCACTCGGGCGGCGTCATGAATCTCCGCGGGGCCGTCGATCGACACGCCGATTTCGATGCGGTGCTCGACGAAGAGCTCCGCCCAGTCGTCGTCGATCAGGGTGGCGTTGGTCTGCAGGTTGAAGTCGACCCGGGCCGTGCCAGCCAGCCGCTCTCGGATGCGCCGGCACCAGCGGTCCACACGTGCTCGGCCGGCGAGCAGGGGTTCGCCGCCGTGGAACGTTATCCGCACTCGCCGCTGGCCGGTCGCCTCGCACCACGCCTCGATGCGACCAAGCGCCGCCTCGACGACGTCGTCGCGCATGACGACCGGGCGGTCCCGCCAGGTATTGTCACCTTTATTATAAACATAGCAGTAGCTGCAGTCGAGGTTGCACCGAGATGCAATTTTGAAGACGAACGCGAGAGATTTTCCGGCAAACTGAGAGGCGTGGTCTGGCGCCGACTCCTGGCTGCGAGTAGGCAGGAGGTGAATGCGTTCAGGCGAGGACATGATCGGCTACTCCGTGGGTGCGGAGTACGAAGGCGGCACCGGCGTCGGTGAGATGAGAGCCGGCGTTCTGCAGAACTTCCCGTGCGTCGTCCCGATGACGGCCGAGGTCCTTCGCGACCGCTTCGTCGACCTCGGGGGCGATGATGCCTGCCTTGGCTGCCTCGGCTAGGGCGACGCAGATGTACGCGAGTGCATGGTAAGCAAGCAGGATTCCGAACAACGGACGGGGTTCGGCGCGTAACGGCGAGGTGTACGTGCCGTCGTGCGCGGGATCGACCAGGTCGCCAGCCGCCTGCGCGATACGTAGGTGGTGGTGCGCAGTCTCGTGGACCACAAGCTCGATGGTCTGCGCGGTCCCCTTGGAGATGTCGGCTTCAATGAGACCGGGAACGTCGGGGTCGTGGCAACTTCGCGCCGTGTCGGCGATCGGCGCGAGCGGACGGACGACAGCAGTGGCCGACGTGATCCAACTCATCAGGTCCGGGCAGCGGTTGGCCAGCACGCCCACCGTGCGCAGGTAGCGCCCGATCGACACTTGGATCTCCGGCTCTCGTTCAACGACCGCCGACGACGGCAGCGACGGCCACGAACCCGGGGTGACGACGCCGGTGGCCCGACACCAAAGATCGAGCCCGAGCGGGACAGGTGCAGGTTGGGCGACCAGTGCGCCGAGTGCCTCGAGTTCGTGGCGACCGGCGTCGACCACCTCGTCCCCCGCACCTGTCCACAACACGATCTTCTCGGTCAGCTCGACAGCGCCCAGATCGGCCGCGGTGCTCGCGGCGGCCCAAGCGGCGAGGGCGACGTCGCGGCTGCCGTCCACGGGCTCGGGCTTAGTAAGCCGACTCATGAGGGGATGGCGTAGCCACGGACTGGCTACGAGCGCATTGTCGACGATGACGGCACGGACGCGTTCGGCGTCCAGCTTCAACGTCTGGACCGGCATCCACCGGTCAACCCTCTCGATCAGCGAGGCGGTCCACGCGCCGGCGTCAGGACGCCATTCCCATGGGCTCTCGGTCACTGCCCGATGTGCTTGTTCTGCGTGGCCGCCTTGGCCTGCTGCAGCCTGAGCAGTCGTTCCGTGAACGCGTTGAACGCCACCTCGTCCAATTCAGCCAACCCGCTTATGGCCTCAGACTGCTCGAGGACGGCGGGCTCGATTTCGACCGCGCCGGTCCGGCTGAAAAAAATGCCGTTGGAATGAGACGTTCCGTTGGTTGACCTACTGAAGATGATGCCGTTCGAGTGGTGAGAGACCGCTGCAGTCCCGTCGCCTGTACCCGCGTCGCCTGAACCCGCCTCGTCGAAGACGCGCTCCCTTGCCAAGTTTGCTTCGATCACGCCTTTGAGCGCTGCCTGAACGCGTTCTTCCGCGGAGTCTGGCACGCCGCACCCCCCTGAGATTATGGCGAGACTTCCCGGACCATGGGACCATAGGATGCGGAGAAGTGCAATAGCCTTACGCAATATTGGCCGGTCGAATCGCTACGTTGGCGCTGGCCGGGGACCGGCCTCCGGCCGCGGGAGGGCCAGTATGACGCGGCTGGGTTGCGGCCGAACGAACCGGAGTGCCCGCCGCATCCGGCCCGGCTGTTCTGCGGGCTGGTCGCCTCGGCGCGTATCGACGGCGACTGGGTGGCGTTGCGCTGGCTGGAGACCTGGGGCGGCCGGTAGTCGTCATCCAGCCATGTTGCGCTTCGCGGCCTTGGCGGTCGCGGTCATCGCCGAGGACAGTGGCGCGGAGCATCGACGGGACGTCGCCCAGCGGCTCCTGCTCAGGGCGGCTGCGACCAGCCACGCACTGTCTCGTGCTGGTCCGACCAGGCCCGCCACACAGCCTCAGCCCAGTCGTCGATGCGGGCGACGCGTTGCTCAGGGACCGCGGGACGGACATCGGCCACGGTCACCTCGCCCATTCGCTCCGGCGGGCTCATGCCCGCGGCGAGCAGGGAGTCGAGCATGGCGCGGATGCCCGACCCGCGGTTTTCGCAGACGGTGCGGGTCTCGCCGGGGATCGGGACGTCCTCGAGAATCTTGATAAGGGTGGCGTTGCGGGCCGAGGAGATGCCTTCTTCGCCGAGGCTGTCGACCGTGACAGGATCGAACAGCCCACCGGGATTGCGAATGACCAGACGGTCGGGGTACATCTCGACTTGGACCTGGGTGCCGCGGGCGCCACCGGCAAGGTCACGGTGGACCAGCGCGTTGACGACCGCCTCGCGCAGAGCGGTCTCCGGGTACTCCCAGACGTCCTGCCGGCCCACGCCTCCGATGACCGCCCGGCGGGACATGTTGCGGCGGACGGTCATCAGCGTGTCGCGGACCATGACCGGGACCGGGCCTTCCAACGTCACGTTGTCCAGGAACCGTTCAGTGGACCGGCCGCCGGTCTCGGTCGGGTAGCGCACGAAGGTGACCATCAGTTGCGGGAAGTGCTCCTGCGGATAGCTGCCGAGCGCCAGCAGCCCTGCCAGCGAGACCACGTCTTCGCCATCGTTTCCAGGCACGAGCACCCTGGCACGGCGCAGCACCGCCAACCGGTCCAGATCCTTGAACGCATACGGCCTGCTGACCCTTAGCCGGGCGATCAACACGTCGACACCGGCCGCATCCAGATGATCCAGACCAACACCGTGGACGGCCTGCTCGTCCTCACGGGGCTGCCCACGTGAGGACAACATCACCTGGACCTCATAGGCCGACAGCCGACGATCATCATCGCCTACTCTGACATAGCTGCCCTTGGTGATGCCGGCTCCGCGCGAGTAGCAGGGCTTCTGAGCGGGATCTAGCTCGGGGACCTCGGCGACCAGAACCTGGACGCCTTCAAAGTGATGAATCTTGATCAGCGGTCGCAGCGGAGGCTCCATGTCCTCGGAACACATCGAGCCGAGATTGGCTGTCAGCCTCGCCGGATCAGGCAGTCCGGTCGCAACGAAGCCCTGGGCTTCGTCCAGCCCAGGGCTTCGTCCAGCCCAAGGATGATCACGCCACCTCGCGTGTTGGCAAACCCCGAGAGTGTCTCGCGCAGCGACTTCGGCAGCCCACCCTGCGCCTTCTTCACCTCGACGTCGGCGATGTCCGCACCGATGGCGCGGAGGTTGTCGACGATGTCCGCGAGCTCGGCATCGAGCATCAAGTCGCCTCGCCAACTATCATGCTAGCTAGCATGATAGTTGGCGAGGCCGTGGGTCCGGACCGAGCCCAACAAGTCGCCGATCAAGATCCGTCCGCACCTCGGCGCCGGGCGCCGACGGTCGTCATAGCCGGGGTTCGACGACGGATGGGGCCGCGGGTGCGGCAGCGCGCTCGGCGGCCGCCAGCCGTCGGCCGGTCCACCGGCGCAGACCGGTCGCGGCGAGCACGACGCCACCGCCGACGGCGTAGGAATACACCCGCAAGGTCCACGCGTCGCCGGGCAGATCCGTGAACAGCGAGACGTAGACGGGGTGCGCGGCCGCGGCGACGGCGAGCCATTCCAGCCGCCCGGCGATGACGGCGAGCGCCGCCAGCAGCACCCCGTACCAGGGCTGGACCGGGGTCGCGACAAGGAACGCGGCACCGACCAGCCACAGCGCGGCCCGTTCGACGGGAACCCGCTGTGGATCGGTCCGCAGCACGGCGACCGTGACCGCCGCCAGCAGGGTGGCCGCTGCCGCCTTCGCCGCGGATCCGTCCAGGTGCAGCAGCCCGGCGAGCAGGAGGAAGCGGCTGCCCTCGCCGTAGCCCTCGACGTCGAGGTACTGCGGGAGGAAGCCCAGCGCCTGTGTACCGACGGCGAGGATGTGCGGCAGGTAGGACAGCACGACCACCCCGGCGGCGGCCCCGGCGAGCGTGACGGGCCGGCGCCGGGCCGCCGCGGGCAGCAGCAACGCCGGGTACAGCTTCACCGCCACCGCGCCGCCGAGCAGTGCCCCGGCGACCCCCGTCCGCAGCGGATGGGACCGGGCGGTGAGGACCGCCAGAGCGCTGAGCGCCAGCACGGCCCCGAGGACGTCGACGTGCGCATCGGAACCGATCTCCAGGCCGGCGAGCGGCGAGAACGCATAGAAGGCCGCGTGGCGCGGGTCACGGCCTCGCGCCACCAGCATCCGCGTCATCAGCCCGACCAGTGCCAGGGACGTCAGCGAGGCGTAGAGCTGGAGTTTGTGTTCGCGCGGCGGCCCCGGCAGGACATGAACGGCGGTGAAGTACGCCTGCGCCACCGGCGGGTAGATGGTGTGGGCGCGCGGGTAGTTCAGCCGGATACAGTGCGGCCCGCGCCCGATCGCCGCGCACCCGGCCGGATCCGGGAACAGCCAGCGATCGCGCAGCCGGGCCAGTTCCGGAGCGAGCGGGCCGTACCGGTAGGGGTCGATCCCGGCGGCCTGGACCCGACCGTCCCAGGCGTAGCGGTACAGGTCGTCGGAGAGCTGCGGGCCGGTGGTGGCCGCGACGGCGTGGATGGCGACAATTCCGCCGAGCAGCATGGCGACAGCCAACCGGCGCGGGGCCGCGTGGACCAGCAGCGCGGCTGTGGCGACACCGAGCGCCCACCAGAGCATGACGGGGTAGAGCACCCCTGCCCGGCCGGGCAGGTATCCCGGCGCCGCGAGGACGGCGCGCTGCGCCGCGAGCAGACCCGCGAGCCCGACACCCGCCCCGGCCAGGGCCAGGGCGGGCCTGAGGCGTGGCGCGGTGCGGGTTCTGGGCATGGTCCCGAGACTGGCAGGCGCAGCGCCGGCGCGGGAACACCGCGCCGGGCCTTCCTCGTTCCGTAATGCCGGTACTCGGTCGCGAGTGGTCCCGGCGGCCTACCGTGCATTCGTGCGACAATTGCCTCGCCAGTTGCCCCGTCGGTTGCCTCGTCTGCTGACCGAAAAGCTGCCGGAACCACCCCCGGTCCTGCGGCGCGGCCCCCTGCGCGAAAACGCATTCCCCAGTCGGCTGCACGATCCACGGATGGCGGCTCTCCTCGGCATCTGGCTCGGGATCGCCTTCGGAACATGCTTTCTGACCGGGCTGGTGTCGCATTTCATGCAGCATCCGCCGTCCTGGCTGGAATGGCCTTCCCGACCCGTCTGGCTGTACCGGGTGACCCAGGGCCTGCACGTGACCACCGGACTCGCGAGCGTCCCACTGCTGCTGGCGAAGCTGTGGACGGTGTATCCGCTGCTGTGGGAATGGCCCCCGATCCGTTCCGTCGCCCATGCGGTGGAGCGGATAACGATCGTGCCGTTGATCGCAGGGGCGATCTTCCAGCTCAGCACGGGCATCGCGAACATCGCGCAGTGGTACCGGTTCCACTTCTTCTTCACCGTGACCCATTACTGGGTCGCCTGGATCACAATCGGCGCGCTGGTCCTCCACATCGTCGCGAAGCTCACCGTCGTCCGGGCGAACGTGGGCCGTCGCCGCCATGAGCGCGCGCCCCTGAACGGCGCCGCCACCACCATGACCGGCGCCGCCACCACCATGACCGGCGCCGCCCCGGGGACGGGCAGTCTGACGCGGCGCGGCCTCGGCCTCGCGACGGGGACCGCCGCCGGGGTAATCGTGGCGACGACCGCTGGCCAGTCGGTCCCGGGCCTGGCCCGGCTGGACCTGCTCGCGCCGCGGCGGCCCGACATCGGCCCGCAGGGGCTCCCGGTGAACCGCACGGCGCGAGCCGCGCGGGTCACCTCCCTCGCCCGTGACCCCGGGTACCGGCTGGAGGTGGTCGGTCCGCGCCGGATGGTGTACACCATCGAGGAGCTGTACGCGCTGCGTCGGTACAGCTCGAAGCTGCCGATCACCTGCGTCGAGGGATGGGCCGCGGACGCCACCTGGCACGGGCCGCGGCTGCGGGATCTGCTGGACGCCGCCATGATCCCCGCCGACGCGACGGTCCGGGTCGAGTCCCTCGAGGCCCGCGGGGGCTACCGGGCAAGCGACGTCAGCCCCTCGCACGCCCGGGACTCGTTGACCCTGCTCGCGACCGGGGTGAACGGCGCCGGCCTCGACCTCGACCACGGTTATCCGGCCCGGCTCATCGCGCCGAACCGGCCCGGGGTCCTCCAGACGAAATGGGTACATCGGGTGGTGATGGTATGAACGCCGTCGTACTGCGCGGTGTCGCGGTGGCGGCCGGGCTGGCCGCAATCGGTTACGGGGTCGACGGCGTGCTCGCCCACCAGCAGGCCACCCGGCCGCCGAACACCGTGGTCTGGCTGATCGGCGGGGTCCTGGTCCATGACGCGTTGCTCGTGCCCGCGACGATGCTCGTCGGCTTCCTGCTCGCCCGGTTGGTCCCACCGCCCTACCGGTCCGTCGCACAGGGCGCGCTGCTAGTGAGTGCGGCGGTCGCCCTATCGTCGCTCCCGCTGTGGCGTGGCTACGGTGGGGACCCTGGGAACCCGACGGTGAACCCGCTGCCGTACGGACGCAACCTCGCGCTCGTCCTCGGAGTGGTCTGGGCCGGCGCGGCGGCCCTCATGGTGAGTCGGGCGGTCCGCGCCCGGCGGGGAATCATCCGGTCGGGAGACGCCGGCGCAGCGCGGCGAAGTGCCGGCCGGCGCTGCACCAGGTCCGGGTGATTAGCAGTCCGGCGTCCGGCGCGAGGCCGGTCAGGTCGTCCCCGTCCACCAGGCACCAGGAGAAGGGCCGCGACACCCGGCCGGTCGCGTCCTCCAGCCGGACCCGCATCGGGCCGGTCTGGGTGCCCGGCGGTTCGAGTTCGACGAGCACCCGGCCGGAGGGGGCGAGGAGTTCCCCGGCCCGGCGCAACAACCGGATCGGGTCGCCGCCGATGCCGATGTTCCCGTCGGCGAGCAGCAGCGCGGCCCATCGTCCCTCGGCAGGTACCCGGCCGAACACGTCCCGCCGTAGCGCCGGCGCACCGGCCCGCCGGGTCAGGTGCACCGCGAACGGCGCGACGTCGATGCCGAGGGCCGGCACCCCGCGGGCCGCGAGCGCAGCCGCGAGCCGGCCGGGCCCGCAGCCGACGTCGAGGGTCGGGCCGCCGCAGTGACGCAACAACGACAGATCCCCCGGGGACAGCGCCCCGGTGGAGCAGGTGCGCGGGGTCGGCGCCGCCGGGGGCAGAGTGCCACGCCAGCGGTTCACCGGCAGCGGGTCGCGTCGCCCGTCGGGACGGCGCATCCACAGCTGTCCACCGGCGGAACGCAGTCCCGCCTCGTAGACGGTCGTCGGTCCCCACCGGCCGTCGGGGACGCCGGTCAACACGCGGTGGCCCGGCCGGCGGCGATGCGATCCCCTTGCGTGGCGCGCAGCGCCGCGGCGAAGCGCCCACCGGGCACGAGCCGGGCGACCGCGTCGGCGTCGGCCATGGTGTCGACGTCACGCACCGTCGGCAGGGTTGTGACCGTCAGGCCGGCTTCGGACAGGCGGGCCCGTTGCCGTGCGCCGGTGTCCGGGCGCGAGGTCGGCACGCCACGGAGAAGATCGCCGTCGGGGGTGGTCAGGCCGAGTGCCCACCATCCTCCGTCCGCGGCGGGACCGAACACCGCGTCGGTCGCGTGCAGCGCGTGGCAGGCGGAGGCGAGCAGGGCGGCAGTCACCTGGGGGGTGTCCATCCCGATGAGCAAGGTCGGCTCGCTGCCGGCGTCGAAGGCGGCGGCGAGCCTGACGTCGAACGGCCCCGATACCTGCGGCATCACTTCGATCGCGATTCGTCCGCCCGCGGTTCGTCCGGCCGGGATTCGTCCGGCCGGGATTCGTGCGAACGAGGTCTCCAGCCACGGGCCGACCGCGCCGTCGAGGACGAGGACCGGGCACAGTGCGTCGAACCCGGGCAGGCCGGTCAGCTCCTCAACCGCGGCCAGCGTGTCCGCGAGCGCGGCCGCCGCGACGGCCGCCGCCTGGTCCGGGCGCAGGGGCGGCGTGAGGCGGGTCTTGACCCGCCCGGGTACCGGCTCCTTCGCCATCACGAGCAGCCTCACCGGAGGCTCGCCAACAGGGCGGACATGTCCCGGGCCGTCCGGGCGGCGCCGAGCGGTGTCCCGGTCACCTTGGAGCGCCCGACCCGAGGGGTGTAGGCCACGTCGGTCTCGATGATCCGCCAACCGGCCTGGGCTGCCCGCAGCAGCAGTTCCAGCGGATAGCCGAACCGGCGGTCGGCCACGGGCAGTCGGAGCAGGTCCTCCCGGCGGGCCACCCGCATCGGGCCCAGATCATGGACGGGAACGCCGCGCCGGCGCAGCCGCCCGGCGACCAGCGCGTTCCCGAATCGGGCGTGCGGCGGCCAGGCCCGCATCGAGGTCGGGCGACGGCGGCCAAGAACCAGATCGGCCCGGCCGGCCAGCAACTGCGCGACGAGACCGGGAAGCTCGGCGGGGTCGAGGGAGGCGTCCGCGTCGCACACGCCGACCATGTCGGCGTCCGCGGCGAGCAGCCCGGCGTGCACGGCAGCGCCGTAGCCGCGCTCGGGCACGTCGACGACAACCGCCCCGCGTTCCAGCGCCACCTGGCGGGAACCGTCGCGCGATCCGTTGTCCGCGACGATCGGCCGGTAGCCGACGGGCATCCGATCCAACACCCAGGGTAGCGCCCCGGCCTCGTCCAGGCAGGGAAGGACGACGTCGACGGAGGCCCCGATCCCACTACGTTGCGTGAACATGATCGGGACTGTAGTACCGCCCGCGCGTGATCAACCCTTACGGAACAAGGAATGCCCGGGTCCCGTCCGGCGGCTCGGCACGGACACGACGACAAACATGACGATCATTACGAGCATGACGAAGCGGAACATTACGAAGCGGAGACCTCCGAGCCGATCATGGTCAAGGTGGCCGTCGCCTTACCTATCGTGGCCGGGTGGCCCGTGTGCTCATCGTCGACGACGACGCCCTCGTCTCCGAGGTCGTCGACCGCTACCTGCGCAACGCCGGCTTCGACGTCGACCGCGCCGCGGACGGGCCCACGGCCCTGCGGGTGGCCGAGACAACCCCACCGGACCTCGTCGTCCTCGACCTGATGCTGCCCGGTCTCGATGGCATCGAGGTGTTCCGCCGGCTCCGGGCGCACCGACCGGTACCAGTGATCATGCTGACCGCACGTGCCGACGAGCCGGATCGCATCACCGGTCTGGAGATCGGCGCCGACGACTACGTGACCAAGCCGTTCTCGCCGCGGGAGCTGACCCTGCGCGTGCAGTCGGTGCTGCGGCGGGCGAACGAAGCGGCGCCGGGCGCGGAGGCCGGCGTCCTGCGGGCCGGCACCCTCGTCGTCGACACGGCCGCGCGGACCGCCACCCGGCACGGGGTGCCGCTCGGGCTGACGGTGCGCGAGTTCGATCTGCTAGCCTTCCTGCTGCGCCGGCCCGGCCGCGCCTTCACCCGGGGCGAGCTGCTCGAACAGGTGTGGGGATGGAGCTATGGCGACCCCTCGACGGTCACCGTGCACATCCGCCGACTGCGGGAGAAGATCGAGGATGATCCGACCGCTCCCCGGATGCTTGTCACAGTGTGGGGAGTCGGGTACCGCTACGATCCCGGCACCCCGCGCCCCGACAGCACCCCGCGCCCCGACAGCACCCCCACCGGACAGGTGGCGGCACCGGACGAGGGACGACACCGAGGATGAGACCCGAGGCGGTGCGGCGGGACGACGACCTCACGGGCGGGCGGCGAGCGAGAGCGAGAGCGAGGCCCCGATGAACGCCGACCTGGAGGTCATGGGGATCGCGCTCGGCTGTTCGACAGCGGCCGCGCTCACCGGCCTGCCGTTGCTGCGGGCGCTCCGGAAGCGGCCGTTGTGGGCGACAGCCGCGTCACTGAGCGTACTACCGGTCGTCGCGGTGACGGCGGGGGTCGCCGGCACGGCGCAGGCAATGTTCCTCTCCGATCACGACCTGCGGGTCGTGCTCATCGTGGTCGCCGTGTCGGCGGTGGTGGCGTCGGCATCCGCGGTGCGCCTGGGTGGCCCGGTCGTGGCGGCGATCGGGACGCTGACCCGAGCGACGGCGGCCCTGGGCGAGCCGGGCTATCGCGGCGCCGGCCGTGTTCCGACCGCCGAGCTCAGCGCGCTGGCGACGGCCCTGGACGCGACCCATGTCCGCCTAGTCGAGGCGCGGGAACGGGAACGGGCCCTGGAGGCGAGTCGCCGCGAGCTGGTGGCCTGGATCAGTCATGACCTGAGAACCCCGCTCGCGGGAATCCGGGCGACGGCCGAGGCCCTGCAGGACGGCCTGGTCACGGACGCCGAGACGACGGCCCGCTACCACCGGCTGATGCTCGCCGACGCCGAGCGGCTGACCGGCATGGTCGACGACCTGTTCGAACTGGCCCGGCTGCAGGCCGGTGCGCTGCGGCTGAGCCTGGAGAAGGTGCGCGTCGCCGACGTCGTCTCGGACGCGATCGCCGCGGTGGACCCGATCGCGCGGGCCAAGGGAGTCGTCGTCAGCGGGCGGGCCGATCACGCCGGGTACGTCGACGCCGACGCGGCCGAGGTGGGGCGCGTGCTGACCAATCTCCTCGTCAACGCCATCAGGCACACCCCCGACGACGGAACGGTGGAGATCACCGCTACCGCGGACGCCGACCGGGCGGTCTTCGCCGTGGCGGACCGGTGCGGCGGCATCCCGCAGGAGGAGCTGCCCCGCGTGTTCGACCTCGGATTCCGGGGCGAGTCGGCCCGGACCCCCGGCGGTGACGACCACCCGCACCAGCCACGGATGCGGTCGGGGATCGGCCTCGCGATCGTCCGCGGCATCGTCGAGGCGCACGGGGGCGACGTCACCGTGCACAACCATCGGGAGGGCTGCCGCTTCGTCGTCGCGCTCCCCACGTCCTGACGTCCGGACGCCGCCCGGGGTTACGACGGCGCCGGCACAGGGGCCGGGCCGGAGACGTTCCGCGGTTCGTAAGATCCAGCGCGTCCCGGCACCGCTAGCGTCGGCGTCATGCGGGTTCTCGTCACCGGTGGCGCCGGCTTCATCGGTTCTCACGTTGTCGACGCGCTGGTCGCGGCGGGCGACGAGGCCAGGATCCTCGACGCCCTGCTTCCGGCGGTGCACCGGACGAAGCCCCAGGTCAACAACGCCGCCGAGATGATCGTTGGGGACGTGACCGATCGGGGCCAGGTCGCCGAAGGACTGAGCGGGATCGACGTCGTATGCCACCAGGCCGCTATGGTGGGTCTAGGGGCCGATCTGGACGACCTTCCGGCGTATGCCACGAACAACGATCTCGGCACCGCGGTCCTGCTCGCGGCGATGGCCCGCGCCGGAGTGGGGCGACTGGTCCTGGCGAGCTCCATGGTGGTCTACGGCGAGGGTGGTTACCGCTGCCCGACGGACGGACCGGTGCGCCCCGGACCACGGCAGGCCGCCGACCTGGACGCGGGCCGTTTCGAGCCGCCGTGCCCACGGTGCCACCAGCCGCTCTCGCCCATCGTGGTCCACGAGGACGCCCCCTTGGACCCCCGCAACGCGTATGCGGCGACCAAGGTCGCCCAGGAGCATCTCGCGGCGGCATGGGCGGCGGAAACCGGCGGGACCGTCGTGGCACTGCGCTACCACAACGTCTACGGTCCGCGGATGCCCCGGGACACCCCCTACGCCGGCGTCGCGTCGATCTTCCGCAGTGCGCTGGAACACGGGCGGGCCCCGCAGGTCTTCGAGGACGGCCGGCAGCTGAGGGATTTCGTGCACGTCCACGACGTCGCGCAGGCCAACCTGCTGGCGTCCCACCAGCCGCAGGCACCCGGCCGGCTGGTTCCCCTCAACATCGGCTCCGGTGATCCCCACACCGTCGGGGACATGGCGGACGCGCTGGCTCGTGCCTTCGGCGGTCCGAAGCCCGTCGTGACCGGTACCTCCCGGGTCGGCGACGTCCGCCACATCGCCGCGTCCTCGGCCCGAGCAGGCGATCTTCTCGGCTACCGGCCGCGGGTCGACTTCGCCGGGGGGATGCGGGCCTTCGCCCATGATCCACTGCGAGACTGAGGTTCTCCCCGGATCCGCGATCCTCCCTGGCCCGCTCGGGGCAGACCCACGAAGGACTAATCCCCGCCGGCCACCTTCATGAGATCGAAGATGCATCCGCCGAACATGCTGCCCGTGAAAGCTGCCCGTGAAAGCTGCCCGTGAACGTGCAGGACGCGAACGTCATGTCAAAGAACGAGCACCGAATGAAGGTGCAGATGGTGAAAGCAGTATCCGAATAGACTGATGCGCTAAACCGGACCCCCAGAAGGTGCGCTCAGTCAAATCCACCACACGAAGAAAACATGATCATAGCTCTGGCCAGACAGATCCCCGCCGTCGGGGCCCAGAGACCGGGTGGTCGCCCGCGTCCGCGGAGCCGGTTCGCCGTATTTCCGTTCGGCCATGCGCCGCCGCCTTCCGGCCAGACACGATCTTCAGTGCCCACCTCACGGTTGCCCCCGAACTGGGCGCACCACTCGACGAGGTATCAATCGCCCACGAATTGTGTTGCATGCCACATGCCCCGTCGACGCTATCCGGCGACAGGAGGTGACGATAAACACGATCCCATCTCGGATATACGGCGGAAAATAGTAGCCGGGGGCCGGCACCATCAGGTATATGGTCTTCGCGGCGCCAAGGGGCACCGCCGGAGTCAAGAGGCTGAGCGGAGAAGGATCGTGACCACGGACAGCGCCCAGACAGGGCAGGCCGGCGAACCGGAACGGCTCGAGGAGCGAAGCACCTCCCCGCACCGAGTAGTGATCATCGGGTCTGGCTTCGGAGGTCTGTTCACCGCGCAGGCCCTCCGCAAAGCACCGGTCGAGGTCACCCTCGTCGCGAAGACGACGCACCATCTGTTCCAGCCGCTGCTCTACCAGGTGGCAACGGGCATCCTGTCCGAGGGCGAGATCGCCCCGACCACCCGTGAGGTACTGAGCCGGCAGGACAACGCGCAGGTCGTCCTCGGCGAGGTGACCACCATCGACGTGAACGCAAGGACGGTCACGTCCCAGTTGCTGGGTCGCACGACCGTGCACCACTACGACAGCCTCGTCGTCGCCGCGGGCGCGGGCCAGTCGTACTTCGGCAACGACCATTTCGCCACGCATGCCCCGGGCATGAAGAGCATCGACGACGCGCTCGAGCTGCGCGGCCGGATCTTCGGGATGTTCGAGCTCGCCGAGGCGTCCACCGATCCCGCGGACGTGGAGCGGCTGCTGACCTTCGTCATCGTCGGGGCGGGCCCCACCGGCGTGGAGATGGCCGGACAGATCGCGGAACTCTCGCGCCGGACCCTGCGGCGGGACTTCCGCAGCATCGACCCCGCCAAGGCCCGAGTCATCCTGCTGGACGCCGCACCCGCCGTCCTGCCGCCGTTCGGCGAGCGGCTCGGCGCGAAGGCGGCCGACAAGCTGACCAAAATCGGCGTCGATGTGCAGCTGGGCGCCAAAGTCGTCAATGTCGACGCGACCGGCATCGACGTCGAGGACAGCGACGGCACCCGCCGGCGCATCGACTCGGTCTGCAAGGTCTGGGCCGCCGGCGTTGCCGCGAGCCCGCTGGGCCGGCAGCTCGCCGAGCAGACCGGTGCGGGGCTCGACCGCGCCGGCCGCATCGAGGTGCTGCCCGACCTCACCCTGCCGGGCCATCCGGAGGTGTTCGTCATCGGGGACATGGCGAGCATCAACCGGCTGCCCGGCGTGGCGCAGGTCGCGATCCAGGGCGGCCGGCACGCCGCCAAGGAGATCCAGGCCTGGGTCGCCGGCAAGCAGACGGGCCGACCGTTCGAATACCATGACAAGGGCAGCATGGCTACCATCTCGCGGTTCAGCGCGGTGGCGAGCATCGGCAAGGTGCAGTTCAGCGGCTTCTTCGCCTGGCTCGTCTGGCTGGCCGTGCACCTCGTCTATATCATCGGGTTCAAGCACCGGCTGACCACTCTGCTTCACTGGACGGTGAGCTTCATCGGCCGGGGCCGGTCGGAACGTACCGTCACCGAGCAGCAGATCTTCGCTCGGGTCGCGGTCCAACGCCTCGGAACGGACTTCGCACCGTCCCTGCCCCCGCACGCGAGTCAGGAGGCGCCGTCCTGGACGGGGGCCCGGACGATCGTGCCGATGCAGCCGCAGGCCAAGGACGAGGGCAAGGACGAGGACAGCCGGCAACCGTCCCGGGTCTAGCGCGTAGCGCGGATCCGGCCTCCGTCCCGATCGATCGGCCGGAGCACGCACCGTCCGCCCGCAGGCATCCGCCGGGGCGGACGGTTGCCGCGTCGAGGTACCGCCGGGCCAGGTACTGCCGCGTCGAGGTACCGCCCGGGTCCGCCACCGCGGGAACCGGCCTTCCACGTGGTTCGCACCACGCTCGCACGTTCCTCACATCTCGCTGTCGCATCGTGGGCTCCGA
>NZ_CDXDOR010000038.1:28780-37850 GCF_978021225.1 Frankia sp. CeTa3Moorea
CGCCCGGCCGGTCGTCGCCCCTCAGGGCCGACGACCGGTTCGCGGCGTGGTGACGCGACACGGAAGGACGACACAGATGCGCAGCTTCCTGACCGGACGATGGGGTATGGGGGTCGCCGCAGCGGGTCTGCTCGGGCTCGGGTTGGGGGTCGGGCTCGGGTTCGGCGGGACAGCCGCGTCCGCCACCCCGGACCGGACCGCCAGCGCAGCAGCCGCCCCGGCCGACCACGCGTTCCTGGGCGACCATCCGCGACTCGCCGAGGCCCGGCTGCGTTCCCACGACGGGCTGCGTCCCCATGGCGGCCTCTGGGCCGGCGGCGTGCACGGTGAGGCAACGGTCAAAACCGACAAGGGCTTCCAGGTAGTGGCGGGGCAGCGCGGGAAGGTGACCGCGGTGAGCCCCACCTCCCTGACGGTCACCAGTGAGGACGGCTACGTCGGCACCTATGTGATCAACGCCGATACCCGGTTCCGGATCGACGGGGACACCGCGAAGGTCTCCGACCTCCACCCGGGGGCGACGGTCCGGGTGGGCGCAACGGTCAAGGACGGCACCCGTACGGCGGTGGTCGTCGCCCAGCCCAAGGACTGACCCACCACCGAGGTCCTATCCCGGCACCGAAGATCACCTGGGGGACGCCTGTCAGCGTGACGGCGGCGTCCCCCCTCCGCCATCCGGCTCGTCCGGAGGAAGCTCCGGACAGCCCTCGCGTTCGAGGTCCGCGGCGCGGACCATGCGACACCGCGGGCACGGTGCCCCCGGCCGCATCATCGTCTTCAGCCCCTGGCGGGGACGCCGTCCCCGATGTTCCGGACACCGCAGGTACAAGAAGTCGGCCTGAACGGGCATCGAGTTCTTCATGGCAGGGGAACCTTTCCGGTTCCACCGCATTCCCGACACTTGATATTGGCGTCACCGTCGAAAAGACCGTCCTCGTCCACTTCCGCCTGCGGACGCGTCTGATACTGCGTGCCGTTGCAGGACGAGCAGGTCATCAGGCCCAGGCTGAGCCGCTCGTCTGGCGGCCGAAAATACCGACTGGATCTTTTTCGTTGCCTCACCACGCGATCAAAGGTGCACGCTCCATCACAGCCTGTCCAGACGCATCCACCACCAGGGCGTCATCCAGGAGACAGGCGCACCGTACTCATCCCATCCATCACCCGTCCGGCTACTTTGCCTACATTTCGACACCCGGGCCGGCGCCATGGTGGGCAGCGGGAACGACGGGACGATCATCGGTGCCCGGCCGCGGCACGAGGCCGGGCGCGCCGACCCGCTGACGAGCGGCGAGGCATCACCAGCCACGGGCGTGCCCGGATCATCCTGGTCTCATACGATGACCGACTGATTCGTCGAGGCAGGCAGGAAGGCCGCGGTGCCGCGGTGGCCTGCCCCGGCACCGCGGTCGGCGCGCAGTCCGTGGCCACCCGGAGAAGGACGAGGGATGGATGATCAACAGTGCTGCCCACGTACGGACCAACCGTGCCCGCTGGAACGAGATCTCCGACGACTACCAGCGACTGAACGCCCCGCAGATCCGCCGGCAGGTGTTCACCGGCGATATCTCCTGGGGGCTGTGGGCCGTTCCGGAATCACGGCTCGGCGTGCTCGGTGAGGTCACCGGACGGGACATCCTGGAGATGGGCTGCGGGGGCGGCCAGTGGTCGAGCGCGCTGGTCCGGCGGGGGGGCCGACCGATCGGCTTGGACCTCTCCGAACGGCAGCTGCACCACAGCAGACGGCTCACCGCGGAGACCGGACTGTCCTTCCCCCTGGTCCAGGCGAGTGCCGAGGCGGTGCCCTTCGCCGACGGCTCGTTCGACATCGTCTTCGCCGACCACGGCGCCTTCTCCTTCGCGGACCCCTTCCGGGCCGTGCCGGAGGCCGCACGCGTGCTGCGCCCCGGCGGCCTGCTCGCCTTCAGCCACGTCAGCCCGATCTACGAGATCACCGTGGCGCCGGGCCGGGACGCCCCCGGCAGTCGCCTGACCCGCGACTACTTCGGGCTGCGTCTGCTGGCCGAGGCCGACGGCCTGGTCAGCGCCAACCTTCCCTACGGCACCTGGATCAGGCTCTTCCGGGACAACGACCTCGTCATCGAAGATCTTCTGGAACCTCGCCCGGCACCGCCGGCATCCGAGGATCACAGCGAGGAACCGGCACCCGCCCAGCCCGAACGCGGCGACGAGGCATGGGCGCGCCGCTGGCCCTCCGAATGCATCTGGCGGCTACGCAAGCCAACGCGGTGAAGGCATCGGCCTCGTGACCACCACCCTGACCGGCGACGCCGCCCCGCACGCCGCTCTGCTGACGGGCATGGCGGATCTCGCCCGCCGGCTCCAACCGGGCGGCCGGGAGGCTCCCGTCGTGCTATCGCACCACGGTGAACGGCTGATCGTGCGCCACGGTGACGTCGTGCTCAAGGCCCACCCGCCCGGATCCGACCCACAGCCGCTCGCGGCCCGGCTCCGGCTCGTGGCCCAGCCGCGCCTGGGCCACATCCTGCTGTCCCCGCTGCCCCTGCCGTCCCCGCTGCCCCTGCCGTCCCACGCCACCCATACCGGTCTGGACGGGCTCGCCGTCCGGGTCCACGACCGATGGGTGAGTGCCTGGCCGGCCGGCTCGGCGCTCGGACTGGACCAGGTCGACGATGTTCCCTGGGCCGAGGCCGTTCCCTGGGCCGAGGCTGCCGCGCTGCTGGCGAGTCTGCATCGCATCCCGGTCACCGCGTCGGATCTCCTCGTGCTCCCCCGGGCCACGGTGCTCCGCCGGCTGCGGCACGACGTGGCTCGACTGCGCGACCAGGCCGGCCATCCACGTGCCGAGGTGGTCCTGCGCGCCGCCGCGACCCTGCCCGAGTGGGCGTTGCACCACCAGATCCAACCGGATCAACCGGATCAACCGGATCAACCGACCCGACCGGGACGGTCACGCCGGCCGGCGCGGCCATTGACGATCATCCACGGTGACTGGCACTTCGGACAGCTCGTCGCGCTGCCCCGACTCGGCTGGCGCATCATCGACGTGGACGATCTCGGGCTCGGGGACCCGGTATGGGACCTGGCCCGGCCGGCGGCCTGGTACGCGGCCGGCCTGCTGCCGATGGACGTCTGGGCGCGGTTCGTCGACGGCTACCGGGCCGGTGGCGGCCCGGCGCTGCCGGGCGGCGAGGATCCCTGGACGGCCCTGGACCTGCCCGCCCGCGCGATTGTCGTGCAGTACGCGGCCATCGCGGTCGCCGCGCGTCTCGACGGCGACGCGCCCGGTGCCGGGCCCGAACCTGGTCCGATCTCCGATGCCTTCGTCGAGTGCTGCCGGCGGATGGCCCGGGTGGGCCCGTACCCGTCCGGATCTCGACTATCCACCGGCTGACTTCCGCGGGGTCGGTACGCTACCCGCAGCCAAGGATGTCTCCCCGCCATGAACGGCAGGTTCGGCATGAGTTACACCCTGCAGTGTCCCAAGTGCCACGCGATGATGCGGACGTACAACCGCAACGGCATCCAGATCGAGCAGTGCGACGGATGCCGGGGCATCTTCCTCGACTACGGCGAGCTGGAGGCCATCACCCGGCTCGAGGCGCAGTGGTCCCAGCCCCCGCCGCCACCCCCGGCTGCGCCCCACGCCCAGCCGGGGCACTATGCCCAGCCCGCCTGGGGGACTCCCTACGGGCACGGCGGGCATGGGCACCACCACAAGCACGGCGGCCTCGCCCGGCTGCTGTTTTCCTCCTGACCCGCGCTCCGGCCGGCCGTCAACCCGACGTCAACTCCGGGGCGGGGCCGGCTCTCGGGCCGGCCCTCGGGCGGAGCTCAGGACAGCGCGAGCAACGCGCCGAGGGTGAAGCCAACCGCGGCGAGCCACACGAAGGTGGGCAGGGCGCGCAGCCAGCTCGCCACGGGCGAGTGGCCGGCGTGACGCTGAGCCGGGACCTGGGCGGAGCCCGCCGCCGCCGGGACGGGGCTGGGATCGATGCGGCCGCCCTGGCCGGCCAGCACGGTCGCCAGGGCCCCGACGTCCGGGTCGTCGGGCACGGCGGGCGGGCGCCGCGGCGTAGGACTGACCGGGGCCAGGACGACCGTCGGCCCGTTCGCCGCGCCGAGATGCACCCGCACCTCGCCGTCGGTCAGGGCAACGCTGCCGGTCCGGGCGCCGTCCACCCAGATGCCGTTGGAACTGACGTCCTGGGCGAGCCACCCGGCGTCGCCGCGGGGCTCCAGCAGGACGTGACGCCGGGACACCCGGCCGTCCGCGATGACGACATCGCAGTCACGGCCGCGGCCGACGACGTGACTGCGGTCAGCGGACAGCACGCTCTGGCCGGACGGGACGGTGATCCGCAGCCCTGTCGGGTCCACTGTTTCTCCTCCTGGGAGGATCCGGCTCCTGCCGAGATCCGGGCGATCGGGGCGCGGGGGTCAGGCGGGGAAGACAGCGTTGTCGCGGACGGTGACGGCGACCGGCGGCAGCGGCTGTTTCGCCGGCCCCGCGACGGGTTCCCCGGTGCGGGTGTCGAAGGCGCTGCCGTGGCACGGGCAGAGGATGCGGCCCTTCTCGATCGCGTTCACCGAGCATCCCTGATGGGTGCAGACGGTGGAGAAACCCTGGATCGTGCCGGCGGCGTTCCTCGTGAGCACCAGGCCGGCGTCGCCGAGGATGAGACCGCCGTCGGCCGGCACCTCGTCGACCCGGGCGAGGGGCGCCGTGCCGCCGGCTTGGCCGCCGCCGTTGCCCGCGCCCGAACCGTCGCCCCCCCGCGGGTCCCGCCCGCGGTCGCCTGCCGTGGCTTCGGATCGGCCGCGTCGCTGCAGCTGGCGACGGCATACCCGACGGCACCCGCGGCGACGGTGACCGCGAGGCCGGGGGCCACGAGGCGCCGCGTCGGTGTTTCCTGCGTCATGACTTTTTCCTCGGGATCCTGTTCAGACGTGCGGAATACCGGACCGGGTGAAAAACCACAGTGAAGCCGTCAACCAGATTGCGACCAGGGAAACAAGAACCGTCGAGCCGAGCACGGGCAGTACCCACCTCGGTAACCCGCTGGTCCGTAGACTGATCATCTTTGCCGCGTAGGCCCCGTAAAAGGCGCAGCCCAGGAGGCTGTGGAGGAGCACCCGGGTGCCATCGCTGGCAAAGCCCAGCGCCCAGATGCAGTGGAAGGCCACTGGCAGGGTGAGGACGAACGCGGTCGTCCCGCTCCATCGGTGCAGCGGGCTGGCCCAGCTCGGCGCCGGGCCCGCGCCGGGCAGCCGTCCCCACATCCACAGTGCCGTGGCCAGCTGAACGAGTAGCAGAACGGCGGCGGCCGTCGTCAGCCACGCCTTCATCGGCAGCATGCCGGAGAAACCGAGGGTGAACAGCGGCCGCCCGGCTGGTTCGTGAACCCTCGCGTACACACCGGTCGACACCGCGACGGCGGCACCGACCAACAAGGAAACGCCTAATGCCGTACCCGCATTCGTCTGCCGTTCGGCCCGGTCCGTGCCGGCTGCCATACCGCCCCCCGTCCCCTGAGACATCCTTGCTGCGCGAACTATGCCGGAAAGAACGCGGGCGCGTCCAGAGCCGTCAGGGCCGGAGACGGGCCCGCACCGCTCGGCGGAGTTCGTCGGTCGCGTCGACGACGACGCGGCGCAGGAGCGGGTCGAGACGATCGCGGGCCAGCAGGGCGTCCGCCTCCCGCACCGTCCCCACGGACACGGCGAACTGCGGATAGGCGTAGGTGGCGATCTGCCGGGCGGCGTGCGGGGATCGCCGGGCCGCCATCGCCGGCATCTGGTCGAAGTAGCGGGAGACGTACCCGTCGGTGAGATCCGCCTGCTCAGGCTGCCAGAAACCCTCGGCCGTCGCGGCGACGAGCCGGGCGGACATCGTGTCGTCGTCCACGATCGTCCGCCAAGCCCGGGCCTTCGCCTCGAGATCGGCGACGGCGGCGCGGGCCCGCGCCGCATGCTCAGCGGCCCGGGCGCTGCGATCATGCCAGCTCTCGGCCGCGATCTCCGCCTCCCCGGCCCGCCCGAGTACGACCAGCCGGTGTAGCAGAGTCCAGCGTAGTTCCGGGTCGATGACCAGTCCGGCCGGCACGGCCGCCCCGGCGAGCCACGCCGCCAGTGTTCCCGCCTGCGCCGGTCCACTGCACCCGATGACCCCGCGGGCGGCGGAGAGCTGATGACCGCCTCCCGGTGCGGCGGCCGCGAGGACCCGCGCGCAGGCGGCGTGGAGCTCCTGCGCGGCCGCCGGTCGCGCCGACGGTGCGAGGTAGCGGTTCAGCACGGTGGCCCGGGCGAAACGCAGGGCGTCCTCGAAGACGGCGATCTCGGTCTCCCGGGGCAGCGCACCCACGGCGAGCGTCAGATAGTCGGCGGCGGGCCATTCGGCGTCCCGGGTCGCGTCGGCCGCGGCCGCCCAGATGATCGCCCTGGCAAGCGGATCGGCCGTCCGCGGCAGGACGGTGGGCAGAGCGGCGAGGTCGGCCGGGGTGAAACGGACCTTGGCGTAGGTCAGGTCGCCGTCGTTGACCAGCAGCAGGCATCCCGCCTCGCTCCCGACCAGTGACGCGATCCCGGTGCGCCCGTCCGGCGCCGCCGGATCGATGTCCACCTCCACCCGGCGGAGCAGCACGATCGGCTCGGTCGGGTCGGTCGGCTCTGCCGGGCCGTAGACGCCGATGCCGATGCGGTGCGGACGCAGCGTCGGGTGCGTCGGCGGTGCCGTCTGGATCACCGTGACCTGCGCGAGGCGGCCGTCGGAACCGATCGTGATCTCGGGGCGCAACGTGTTGACCTGTGCGTGGCGCAGCCACACCTCGGCCCAGCCGGCGAGGTCCCGGCCGCTCGCCGTGGTCAGCGCGGCGAGCAGGTCGGCCAGGGACGCGTTGGCGAAGGCGTGCTGGGCGAAGTACGCCCGCAGCCCGGTCAGGAAGGCGTCGTCGCCCACCCAGGCGACCAGCTGCCGCAGGGCCGACGCTCCCTTGGCGTAGGAGATGCCGTCGAAGTTCAGCAGGGCGAGCGTGGTGTCGGGGACGTCGGCCGGGGCCACCGGGTGCGTCGACGGCCGCTGGTCGGCGGCGTAGCCCCAGCTCTTGCGACCGACGGCGAAGCTGGTCCACGCCCCGGTGAACCGCGTCGCCTCGGCGGTCACCCGATAGCCCATGTACTCGGCGAACGACTCGTTCAGCCACAGGTCGTCCCACCAGCGCATGGTGACCAGATCACCGAACCACATGTGGGCCATCTCGTGGGCGATGACGACGGCACGCAGCTCCCGTTCGGCCTCGGTCACCGCCGAGCGGAACACAAACTCGTCCCGGAAGGTCACGCACCCCGGGTTTTCCATCGCGCCGGCGTTGAACTCGGGCACGAACGCCTGATCGTAGGTCCCGAACGGGTACCGGCTCGCGAACAGCTCGTGGTAGCGGTCCAGGCAGGCCCGGGTGATGCCGAAGATCTCCGCCGCGTCGGCGTCGAGGTACGGCGCGAGCGAGCGGCGGCAGAGCAGCCCGAGCGGGATGCCGTCGTGGAAGTCCTCGACGAGGTGGTACGGCCCCGCGACCACCGTCACGAAGTAGGTCGCCAGGGGGGCCGTCTCGGTGAACTCCCACCGCCCCGGCAAGGTCTGCTTCCCGGCGCCGTTCGCCCGCACCGTCCAGTCGGGGGGTGCGGCCACGCTCAGGCGCACCGGCGCCTTGAGATCGGGCTGGTCGAAGCAGGCGAACATCCGCTGGGCGTCGTCGAGGAAGGTCTGCGCATACAGGTAGACCTCGCCGTCCTCCGGGTCGGTGAACCGGTGCAGCCCCTCGCCGGTGTTCGAGTACCTCATCGTGGCCGTCACCACGAGCTCGTTCGTCGCGTGCAGCGCCGCGAGGGGGAGCCGGTTGCCGTCGACGGCGGAGGGGTCCAGCGGCTGGCCGTTGAGCCACAGCTGCTGGATGGATGCCGGTTTGAGCTCGACGAACGTCGTCGGCGCCGGTTCGCCGCCCGCCGACGAGCCGTCCGTGGCGAGAGAGCCGTCCATGGGGGAACGGAGGCTGAAGCGCACCCTGGTCGTCGAGCCGAACTCCGTCGACGTGCGCGCCGCGGTCAGGTCGAGCTCGATCTCGTAGCCGTCAACGCGGACCAGGCCGGCACGGGCGAGGGCTTCGTCCCGGGTGAGGCTGTGCATACGGCGAACTTATGGGATGCCTCGTCGCCCGTCCGGCGTGGACCCGGTCACCCCTCCAATCTTGCCGGGTGGCTCGTCGATGTCAGTGTCCAGGGGCGAGGACAGGGTCGGTGACGCCGTGGGGGCAGGCGAACCGCTCGATGTCCCAGCCGGCCCGGCCGGCCCCGGCCCGGTAGGCGCTGTCGTAGAAGCCGAGGACGCCGGCCCGCCGGTCCGGGCTGCGTTCGAGGGCCGCGAGCGGGAGGACGGCGAGATGGCTGCCGCCGCGATCCGCCCAGTACGCCGCGTCCGGCCGCAGTGGTTCTCTCGACCATGGCGAGCCCTCCGAACCGAACGAAGTGGAGCGGACAGCGCCAGTCTGAACACCGAAGGTGTTCCACGCATCCCGGGGGAGGACGTCACGGTTCAGCACCGGTCGGGTCGGCCACGGCAGTCCGGAACGATGACCCGGCGAATCTCGATCTCCTCGTCGCCGAACGACTTGAGGACCACCGAGTGCCGGAGCGCCTCGGCGACGAGCGGGATCTCACCGAGCACCGCGTCGGGGGGCTTGCCCATCATCAGGTAGTCGACGTCACGCCAGCCGTGGGGGAACCGGCCGCGCACCTGAGGGTCGAGGTCCAGCTTGTAGAACCACACTGGCAGCGGCCGGCGCCCGGCGATCGTGAGGTCGGTCCAGGCGATGTCGTCAGTGATGACGGTGCCCTCGGAGGAAATGTTCGCGAGAAACCATCGGGTCGCCTCCCGGCTCGGGGCACTCGCGTCCCGGGTGAGCGCGGTGCGGATCTTCGGTGTCCAGTCCGGGATCACCGTCGCGGCGGCCACGGACAGGGCCACAAGGACCACGAGGCAGCGCAGGCCGTTGACGATCGTGGCCGCGGTCGACTCTGACTTCGACTTCGGCCC
>NZ_CDXDOR010000039.1:0-37165 GCF_978021225.1 Frankia sp. CeTa3Moorea
GGTCGGGACGAAGCACGATGTTTCACCACCAGGCCGGGTGCACCGGTGGGACACTGGCCGGGTGAATGCGCTCGGGACGAGCCGTGACTCCGCGCCGGCAGCGATGCCCTCTGACGCCCGGCGGATCCTCGTCGTCGGCAGCGGCGGGGCGGGCAAGAGCACCCTGGCGCGCGAGCTCGCGCGCCAGACCGGACTGCCGCTCGTGCATCTCGACCGGTACTTCTGGCAACCGGGATGGGTCGAGACACCCACGGCGCAATGGCGGTCCGTCGTCGCCGACCTCGTCGCCGAGCCCGCATGGGTGATGGACGGGAACTACGGCGGCACGCTGGACCTGCGCATTCCCGCCGCCGACCTCATCGTGTTCCTGGACCTGTCGCGGCGGATCACCATCCCACGAGTACTGCGACGCTGGGCACGGTGGCACGGACGGAACCGTCCCGACCTCGCCGCGGGCTGCCCGGAACGGCTCGACCTCGCTTTTCTCACCTGGCTGTGGAGATATCCGAGTACCAGCCGCAACCGTCTCGCCGACAGCATCGCCGAACACCACGCCGGACACCGGGTCGTTCGCCTGTGTACCCCGCGTGAGGTTCGTCTTTGGCTGGCCGCCGTGGCCTATTCGGGAGTTCCAGCGGCCCGCCGGTGACGGCCAACCGGCTGTGCCCGGTCATCGGCTAGTCGTCGCCCGGTCGTCGCCCGGTCGTCGCCCGGTCGTCGCCCGGTCGTCGCCCGGTCGTCGCCCGGTCGTCGCCCGGTGAATTTGGGGGACCTGAGCACGGTCTGCGGTCCCTGGACCGTGCCTTGCTCCCCACAATGTGGCCGCCGTCGGCGTTTCCCGCGCCCGAGGGTTCCCCGCGGTGGTGGGTATGACGGTACTGGGCACCTGTGCGCTCTGTTGGCGTAGCGTGCTCGCTCGGGCTCCGCCGGACGCCGGGGGACCGCGCCAAGGGCCGGGGGGACCGCGCCGGACGCCTGGCTGACCCGGGCATGACCCGGATCGGAGACCGGGTAGAACCCGGGCATGATCTGACGACCGTGACGCGAAGGGCCGATAGTGAGCGCAGTGATCATCGACGGCAAGGCCGTCGCCCGCAGAGTGCGTGAGAACGTGGCCAGGGAGGTCGCCGAGTTCCGCGACCGGACCGGTCTCCAGCCCGGCCTCGCGACCGTGCTCGTGGGTGATGACCCCGCGTCCGCCGTGTACGTCGGCGGCAAGCGTCGGGCCTGCCTCGAGGCCGGCATGGCCGACCTGCATCAACACCTGCCGGCCGACACCTCCCAGGAGAAGGTCGCGGCACTCCTGGACGATCTTGCCGCCGATCCGGCCGTGTCGGGTATCCTGCTGCAGCTTCCGGTGCCCGAAGGCTTGGACGGGGCCGCGCTCGTCGGCCGGATCCCACCCGGGAAGGACGTTGACGGGCTCACCACCGCCAGCGTCGGTCTGCTCGCCCGGGGTCTGCCGGGTCTGCGGCCCTGCACACCGTCCGGAATCATCGAGTTGCTGGACTCCTACGATGTCGAGTTGTCCGGTACGCTCACGGTTGTCGTCGGTCGTTCCGAACTGGTCGGTCGTCCGGTGGCACAGCTGCTGGTGGGACGTAACGCGACTGTAACTATCTGTCACTCTCGTACGCGGGACTTGGCGGCGGTCTGTCGCGGCGCCGACGTGCTCGTCGTCGCCGCGGGAAAACAGGCGATCATCGGCGTCCACGCGGTGAAGCCAGGCGCCACCGTCATCGACGTCGGCATGCACCGGACCCCGCAGGGCCTGCGGGGCGACGTGGATTTCGAGGCGGTGCGCGAGGTGGCCGGGAAACTGACCCCGGTGCCGGGCGGGGTGGGGCCGATGACGATCGCGATGCTGCTGCGCAACACCCTGCTCGCTGCGCAGGCCGCCGCCGGGGCTGACGGTCCGGGCTGACGGTCACCACGAGCCGCTTGCCGCACCGAGTCACACCCCGGACTTGCGGGTCACATCCCTGACGTGAAGGTTTTCATCGGTTCTTCGCCCGTCGGCCGGTGGGGCCGACGGGTTCTGTCGGTGGCATGCGCCAGAATCGCCATCGTTGGGACAGGATGTGCGTTCGGCGTGGGGAGACGGGCATGACCAGCGGGGACGAGTCCGAGGTCGGGGGCGGCGGCGGGTCGGCGGCACGGGCGGAGA
This sequence comes from Frankia sp. CeTa3Moorea, assembly GCF_978021225.1. Taxonomy (NCBI): domain Bacteria; kingdom Bacillati; phylum Actinomycetota; class Actinomycetes; order Frankiales; family Frankiaceae; genus Frankia; species Frankia sp. CeTa3Moorea. The sequence goes on from NZ_CDXDOR010000039.1 coordinate 2,168, forward strand.
CCCCGCCGGCAGCACCATCCCCGCCAGCGCCGGCACCACCAGCGGCACAGTTCCCGCCGGGGCCGGCCGTCGCCGGGGCCGATGCGGTGCGGAACGCTCCCGGGGACGGCAACGGTACCCCGGCGGATTCTGCTTCCGGCCCTGCTTCTGCTTCCGGCCCCGCCGGTTCCGGTGGCCGTCCGGCGCGCGCCCGCCGGCCACGCATCGTCTACGTCTTCGCGGTCCTGGCTGTCGGCTGGCTCCTGCTCGGCGGCGTCGGCGGGTCCTACCAGGGCAAGCTCAGCGAGGTCCAGAAGAACGACAACGCCGCCTACCTCCCGAACTCGGCCGAGTCGACCAAGGTCGACACCGCGTCGCGGCAGTTCCGCTCTGTGCAGACGATTCCCGGCTTCGTCGTCTACGATCGCCAGGGCGGGCTGACCGCGCAGGACAAAGCTAAGATCACCGCCGACGTGAGGTCCTTCGCCGGGATCCACGGGGTGGACGCCGGTCAGCTCGGGCCGCCCCAGTTTGCCCGCAACGGCGCTGTGGCCGCCGTGGCCGTGCCGCTCGTCGCCCAGGACGACGGCCGGGAGGTCAAGGGTGATGAACTCGTCGACGTCGAGAAGGCTGTCGTCGCGGCCGCCCGCGACGGGGCACCGGCCGGTCTCGCCGTGCACCCGGCCGGGCCGGGGGGTCTGCTCGTCGCCTTCATCGAGGCGTTTTCCGGCATCGATGGGCTGTTGCTGCTCGCCGCGGGCCTTGTCGTCGTGGGCATCCTGCTGTTCGTTTACCGCAGCCCGGTGCTGTGGTTCTTCCCGCTGTTCAGCGCGGTGCTCGCGCTCGGCGTCTCGGCGCTGATTATCTACCCGTTGGCCAAGAACGACGTCCTCACCCTCAACGGGCAGAGTCAGGGCATCCTGTCGGTGCTGGTCATCGGCGCCGGCACCGACTACGCACTGCTGCTGGTGAGCCGCTACCGGGAGGAGTTGCACACCTACCCCAGCCGGGTCCAGGCGATGATTGCGGCCTGGCGGGGCGCCGCTCCGGCGATCATCGCCTCGGCGGCGACGGTGATCCTCGGTCTGCTCTGCCTGATCCTCGGTGAGCTGAACTCCACCCGCAGCCTCGGGCCGGTAGCGGCGATCGGCATCGCCTGTACGGCCCTGATCATGCTGATCTTCCTGCCGGTGTTCCTGGTGATCGCCGGACGCTGGATCTTCTGGCCTCGCATTCCCCGCGTCGACCACCAGGTCGACCTCACCGGTCACGGTCTCTGGGCACGCTTCGCCGGGGGTCTCGTCCGCCGGGCCCGGTGGGCCTGGATCGTCACGACGGTCGTGTTGGTGGCCTGCTCGTCCCTGATCGTCACCCTGAAGGTCGACGGCCTGTCGACGACGGACAGCCTGACGGGGCGGCCGGAGGCGATCGTCGGCCAGGAGATCTTCGACGCCAACTTCAGCCAGGGGGAGGGCGCCCCGGCCGTCATCATCACCAACACCGCTGCCGCCGCGGACGTCATCGCCGCCGTTCGGAAGGTCGACGGCGTCGCCACCGCTCCCGGCTCGGTCTGCGTGGAGGTCGACTACCCCAAACTCGCCGCCCGGTCGGCGTCCGGCGGGCGCCCGGCGGCGAGGGGTCCCGACGGCTGCGCACCCGCGTCGGTCCAGGTCGCCCCGGTCGACGGTCGAATCGCCATCGACGCCGCCATCGTCTACCGCTATGACACCGCCGAGGCTTACAACACGATCACTGAGATCCGACGGGTCGTCCGGGAGGTGCCCGGGGCGGACGCCCTGGTCGGTGGCCAGCCGGCGATCAATCTCGACACCCAGAACGCCTCGCGCCACGACCGCAATCTGATCATCCCGATCGTGCTGGTCGTCATCCTCCTTGTGCTCGGCGTCCTGCTGCGGGCACTGCTCGCCCCGGTCCTCCTGATCGCGACGGTGGTGCTCTCGTTCGCCGCGACGCTGGGCGTGAGCGCGGTGGTGTTCAACCACGTCTTCGGGTTCGCCAACGCGGATCCCGGCTTCCCGCTGTTCGCGTTCATCTTCCTCGTCGCCCTGGGGATCGACTACAACATCTTCCTGATGACCAGGGTCCGGGAGGAGACCCTCATCCACGGCACCCGTAGCGGCATCGTGCGCGGCCTCGCGGTCACGGGCGGGGTCATCACCTCGGCCGGGATCGTCCTCGCCGGGACGTTCGCCGTACTCGGCGTCCTCCCGCTGGTCTTCCTGGCCCAGTTGGGTTTCTCGGTGGCCTTCGGGGTGCTGCTGGACACGGTTCTGGTCCGCTCGGTCCTCGTGCCGGCACTGAGTCATGACCTCGGTCCGAAGATCTGGTGGCCCTCGAAGCTCTCCCGACACGCACTCGCCCGGCCTGGCCTCCGCGCCAGGACCGAAGCCAACGCACGTCCCTGATGCCCGGGCACCCGACGACTGCTGGTGACGTGCTGTAGTCGCCGGCCGGGGTGGCAGGAGGCGCATTCGCCGCCTGGAAAGATCTCGTTCCGCCCAAGGAACTGGATCCTCGTCCCGTGGCGATCCGGGCTGCCCTATCGGCCCCCGTCCTCGGCGGAGGGTGCCGGACCCAGCCGCACGGGAACGGACTTTCGATGCCGGTGAGGCGGGGCCGGGGACGCCACGCGGGCAGCGGGGCTGGCCGCCGGGCCTTACGGGACGCTACGAGACACGCACGGGCTCGGACGGGTGCTCGACCCGCCAGTCGATGTAGTCCCCGAACTCCTCCCAGTCGAAGTTCACCGCCTGCGCGGCGCGATCCTCGTCGTCATCCCGCATCTGTTTCCAGAGTGGGTACGGGTCGGAGTCGATCTCGGTGCTGTACGGGTCGTAGTAAACGTCGCGGAGTAGGTCATCGTCTCCGGCGCTCCTCCGGGGCAACGAAGCCTTCTGCGCCCGGTCGAACTGCCGCAAATACCCGCGGTACCGCTTCTTTCCGACGTGAATCCCGAGGGGTGACAGGGTCGGTCAGGTGGTCAGGAAATCTTTTCCAGCTGGACCGGTAGCCCGTCCCGTGGAACAGGCAGCGGGAAACGGTCTAATGATATCCGGTAGCCCGGTGCCAGGCTCCACTGGTACCGCAGCAGCATCTGGTGCAGGATCGCCTTCACCTGCTGGCCGGCGAAGTGCAGACCGATGCAGGTATGTGGCCCGCCACCGAACGGTTGCCAGGCGTAGGGATGTACCTTGTCCTCGCGACGATGGTCCGCGAACCGCTCCGGGTCGAACCGTTCCGGGCTCGGCCAGTACTCCGGCATCTGGTGGGTGAAGGCGAGCGCGAGGGCGGCCACGGTACCGGTGGGCACCGTGACGCCGAGCACGTCGATGTCTTTCACTGTGGCGCGCAGGAGGATCGGCACCGGCGTGACCAGGCGCAGCGCCTCCTTCATGACCAGAGCAAGTGACGGCAGCCGATCGAGGTCGGCATGGTCCACCGCTGGCGTGCCGAGGGCGAGCGACTCCTCGCGGCACCGCTGCTGCCACTCCGGATGCCGTGCCAAATAGTAGCTCATGCTGGTCATCGTGATCGTGGACGTGTCGTGCGCGGCCACCATCATCAGGATCATGTGGTTGACGACGTCGTCGTCGCTCAGCCTGCTGCCGTCCTCGGCCTCGGCGTGGCAGAGCCGGCTGAACATGTCGGTGCCGCTCCCGGCTCGTTTCGCGGGCACCCGCAGCCGCAGGAACTCCTCCAGGTACCGGCGCCCGGCCAAGCCACGCGACCAACGTAGTCCGGGTGCCGGCACGCGGACCACCGCGCCCGGCGCGCGGATGCAGGCGAACAGCGCGGCGTTGAACCGGTCGGCTTCCGGTCCCAGCCGTTCACCCATGAAGATCCCGGTCGCCAGTTCGAGGGTGAGCTGTTTGACCGCGGGATAAACCTGGAACCTCGCGCCCGGCCGCCACCCCGCGACGCCCCGTTCGATGGACGGGTTCATCCCGGCGAGATAGCCGCGCAGTCTGTCCGGGGCGAACGCGCCGGCGAGGATCCGACGGTGATGGCGGTGCTCGTCGAAGTCGAGCATGCTCAATCCGCGCCGGAAGAACGGCCCGGCTATCCGTTGCTGCCCCGGGCCGTTCGCGAATGCCTGGTCATGGTTGCGCAGCGCCAAGCCGGTGGCGTCCGGGCCGAGCAGGCTCACCACCCGCAGCCCGAAGGTCCGCTCCCATGACACCGGGCCATACCGGTCGTAGCGCTGCCGCCAGTGCCGGGCAGGGTCATGCAGGTAGCGCAGGGTGTATCCCGCCAGGGGCGGACCTCCGTCGCCCGGCACCGGTCCCCTGGAACCCCCCACCGCCATGAAACCCCCCACCGCCACGACGCTCTCACGTCCTCTTTAAGGTTGCGACGTATTGGACGCATTGTAGGAACCGCCGCGCGGGGACAGTTCGGCGAGCTGGGCCCGTACCCAGGAGGTCACGTCCGCGGCCGTGGGGTCGGCGGTGAGCGAGGTGAACACCACCGGACGGGCACCGCGGGCCGCGGCCGCGTCCCGGGCCATGACGTCGAGGTCGGCGCCCACCAGGGGAGCCAGATCGGTCTTGTTGATGACCAGCAGGTCGCTGCCGGTCACCCCCGGCCCGCCCTTGCGGGGCACCTTGTCGCCCCCGGCGACGTCGACGACGAAGATCTGCCGGTCGACCAGCCCGTAGCTGAACGTCGCGGTGAGATTGTCGCCACCGGACTCGACGAGGACCAGGTCCAGGGGGCCGGTGTCGGCCTCCAGGTCCTCGACCATGTCCAGGTTCGCGGTGATGTCGTCGCGAATCGCGGTGTGCGGGCAGCAGCCGGTCTCGACCGCGCGGATCCGTTCGGGATCGAGCACGCCGGCCCGGCGCAGGAAGTCGGCGTCCTCGGTGGTGTAGATGTCGTTCGTCACCACCCCGATGCGCAGGCTCGACGACAGGGCCCGGCACAGCGCGGCGACCAGAGCCGTCTTACCGCTGCCCACCGGGCCGCCGACCCCGATCCGCGGCGCCCGCCCCGCGCCGGCTGGCCCCGCGCCGGCTGGCCCGCCGCTTCTCTGGAACTCCTCATGCCCGAGGTGCATCGTCGCGCTTCTCCCCTTCGAGGGGCCCATCGGTGTTCACGCGGCGTGCAGGGCCGGCAGCGCGACGCCGAGCTGGGCCCGTTCGAGGAACGCGCCCGGCCTGGCGGTGAGCTCGGCGGGGGAGGGCTCGGCGCCGGCGCGGACGAGCAGGTCACCCAACGCCGCGATCATCACGCCGTTGTCCGTGCACCGCCGACGGGCCGGTATCCGCAGCCGCAGGCCGGTCTGCTCGCAGCGGCTGGCCGCCAGCGCCCGCAGCCGGCTGTTCGCCGCGACCCCGCCGACGATGAGCAGGTCACCGATCCCGTGGTCGAGGCAGGCACGGACCGCCTTGGCGGTGAGCACGTCGACGACCGCCTCCTGGAAGGAAGCGATCACATCGCCGGCCGGTATGGGGGAGTCGGGATGCGACTCGACCCACCGGGCGACGGCGGTCTTCAGTCCCGAGAACGAGAAGGTGTAGGGCGCGTCCGCCCGGCCGGTCAGCGGCCGGGGGAAGGCCAGCGCCGTCGCATCGTGGCCGACCGCGGCCCGGTCGACCGCGGGACCGCCCGGATAGGGCAGGCCGAGCACTCGGGCGACCTTGTCGAAGCACTCTCCGGCCGCGTCGTCAAGCGTGTCGCCGAGGTGGATGATCGGGTCGCGGGCGAGGTCCCCCACCCGCAGCAGCGACGTGTGCCCGCCGGAGACGATCAGGGCGATGAGGGGATCGGGCAGCGGTTCGCCGTCGACGAGGTCCGCGGCGAGGTGACCGGCGAGATGGTGCACGCCGTAGAGGGGAACGTCGAGCGCCGTGGCGTACGCCTTCGCCGCGGCCACCCCGACGTGCAGGGCGGTGGCGAGGCCGGGGCCGGCGGTGACTGCGACGGCGCCGATGTCCGCCGCGGACAGCCCCGCCGAAGACAACGCCGCGCGCACGCAGGGCACCAGCGCCTGCACGTGGGCCCGGGCGGCGATCTCGGGGACCACTCCGCCGTAGCGGGCGTGCTGGTCCATGCTCGTCGAGAGGGCCTCGCCCAGCAGCGTGCCGTTCCGGACGAGCCCCACCCCGGTCTCGTCGCAGGACGTCTCGATGCCCAGCACGACCGGGCCCTGCTCCGGCGGCATCCCCGCAGCCTCCTCGCGATAGTCGGTACCTGCGAGATTACGCCGGTGCGAGGCTCTCGCCGCGCCGCCCGGGGGCTCTCGCCGCGCCGCCCGCGGGCCCTCGTCACGCGGGTGCGAGGTCCCCGTCTACGGACGGGGCCCTCGCCGAACAGGCGCGGCACCGGCCGGCAAGGGCGGCGTGGTCGGGCTGCAGGGTGAACCCGACGGTGGTGGCGAGCCGGCGCGCGACGTCGTCGAGCAGGTCCGCGGGCACGTCGAGGATCGTGCCGCAGGAGCGGCACCGGACGTGCAGGTGGGCGCCGCCGGTGAGGGCCGCCGCCAGGTGGTAGACGGCCGGTCCGTGGTCGGGGTGGACGTGGGTGACCAGGCCGAGGTCGCCGAGGGTCTCCACCGCGCGATAGACGGTGGTGCGGTGCAGGCCCGGGACGATCGTCTCCGCCCGGGCGAAGACGTCGTCGACGGACAGGTGCTCGCTCGTGTCGGCGAGCACCTGGAGCACCGCCCGGCGGGCTGGGGTGACCCGCTCCCCGCGGGCGCGCAACGCGGCGATCCCGGCGGCGGACGGATCGCCACGCCGGCCGTCACGATCCGTCCGACTGTCCTTCACGATCCAGGTGTCCTTCACGATTCACGTGGCACAGTATCCCGCATGACCGTGCTCCCGATCCGCACCGTTGGTGATCCCGTCCTGCGCACTCCGACCACGCTGGTCACGGAGTTCGGCACTGCGCTCGGTCGGCTGGTCACCGACATGATCGACACCATGTACGACGCGCCCGGGGTGGGGCTCGCCGCCCCGCAGATCGGGGTCGGGCTGCGCCTGTTCGTCTTCGACGTCGACTACGACCCGCGTGACGAGTCGGTGCCACGGGTGCCACGGGTGGTGGTGAACCCGGTGCTGGAACTCGGCCCGGACCCGGGGCAGCCGGGGGAGGCCCGGCAGCCGGGGGAGGCCCGGCAGCCCGGCGGGACCCAGCAGCACGGCCCGGAGGGATGCCTGTCCGTCCCGGGGCTGCACTTCCCGACCACGCGGGCGCTGGCCGCGCGGGTCCGTGGGGTGGACGTTACGGGGCAGCCGGTCGAGTACGCCGGTGAGGGCCTGCTTGCGCGCTGCTTCCAGCACGAGGTCGACCATCTCGACGGGATCCTCTACGTCGACCGGCTGACCGGGGAGGCGCGCCGTGCCGCCGTCCAGGTGCTGCGCGAGCCGCCGCCGACCCCGGAGCAGGCACGGGCGGCCGGCGAGTACCTGCGGTCGCGGCGCCGGTCGGGCCGGGCCGGTGATGGTCAGGCGCCGGTCGGGTCGGGCCGGTGACGGCCAGGTATCGGTCGGGCCGGGCCGGGTGATGGTCAGGCACCGGCCGGGTCGCGCCGGGGACGGTCAACGGCGGTCGCCGGTCGCCCGACGGGCTATCTTGGTACCCGCCTCGTCCTCGAGGATGTCACCGGCGAGTGCCCGTCCTCGAGGTGTCCCGTCCTCGAGGTGTCCCATCCTGGAGATGCCCCGGTGAGTGAGGAGTGGCTGCGGTGACCGAGGTCTCCGGCGGGCCGTACAAACGGCCGTTCCGGTTCAACATCCAGTGTTCCTCCCCCGCCGAGGTGAGCGCCCGGTCATGGGCCGACCTCGCCCGCCGGGTCGAGGATCTCGGCTACGCGACGTTGACCGTCTCCGACCATCTCGACGAGCAGGTCGCGCCGATCGCGGCGCTGATGGCCGCGGCCGACGCGACGACGACGCTGCGGATCGGCGCGATGGTGTTCAGCAACGACTACCGCCATCCGGTGGTGCTGGCCAAAGAGGCAGCGACCCTCGACGCGCTGTCCGGCGGACGGTTCGAACTCGGCCTCGGAGCCGGCTGGATGACCTCCGACTACTCCCGAGCCGGTCTGCCGCTCGACCCGCCGGGGGTGCGCATCGGCCGGCTTGCCGAGTCCCTCGCTGTCATCAAGGGGATGTTCGCCGACGGGCCGTTCACCTACAGCGGCACCCACTACCAGGTCGCCGGCCTGAACGGGACGCCGAAGCCGGTGCAGCGGCCCCACCCGCCGATCGTGATCGGTGGTGGCGGGCGCCGGCTGCTGACCCTCGCCGCCCGCGAGGCCGACATCATCGGGCTGAACATGAACATGGTCGGCGGAGTGATCGATGCCTCGCTCGGCGCCAACGCGACGACGGCGGCGACCGAGGAGAAGGTCCGCTGGATCCGGGAGGCCGCCGACGCCCGTTGGGACGATCTCACCCTTCAGGTCCGCATCCACCTCGTCGTCGTCACCGACAACCGCACCCAGGTTGCCGAGCAGCTGGCCGCCGGGTTCGGGCTCACCTCCGAACAGGCACTCGCGACCCCGCACGCGCTGTGCGGGTCGGTCGACGAGATCGTCGACGACCTCGTCGAGCGCCGCGAGCGCTTCGGCCTCAGCACGATCGGGGTCTCCCTGGACGCGTTGACCGCCATGGCGCCGGTCGTCGAACGCCTTGCCGGCACCTGAGCGGTCCGCCGCCCTCCCCCTTAGCCCTTCCCTGGAGTCGTCGTCCTCCGTCCCGTCCCTGTCGAGGAGCCATCGTTGGTCACGCACATGAAGTGGTGGGGCTGGGGCAAGGAGAGTGTCTCCTTCAGCCACAGTGACAAGCCCGACCTCGCGCCGTTCATCCGCACGCACATCGGGCTCGACATCACCCACCCGCCGGCCCAGCCACCGGCCTTCGCGGACCTGACGATCGCGGACCCCGTGCTGCCGGAGTCGCTGCGCGCCGCGCTTGTCGACGCCGCCGGTGCGGAGCACGTCACCACCGACGCACAGGCGCGGGTCGTGCACGCCTACGGCAAGAGCCTGCGAGACCTCGTCCGGGTTCGTAACCACGACCTCGGCCGGCTGCCCGACGTCGTCGTCTACCCGGGAGACGAGGGGGCGGTCCGGGCGGTGCTGGCCGCGGCGCTGGCCTCGGACGCGGTCGTCATCCCGTTCGGCGGCGGCACCAACATCTCCGGCAGTCTCGAGGCGCCGCGCACTGAGACCCGCCCGGTGATCTCCGTCGACCTCGGCCGGCTCGACCGGGTGCTGGAGATCGACGCCGACGCCCGCCTCGCCCGCATCCAGGCCGGCGCCCTCGGCCCGGACCTGGAGGAGCAGCTGGCCGCGCAGGGCTGGACGCTCGGCCACTTCCCGGACAGCTTCGCCCACTCCACCCTCGGCGGCTGGATCGCCACCCGCTCGTCGGGCATGCAGTCCGACAAGTACGGCGATATCGCGGAGATCACCAGGGCGGTGCGGGTGGTGACCCCTGCCGGGGTACTCGTCACCCGGCCCGTGCCCAGCCAGTCGACCGGCCCGAGCGTGCGGGAGATGATCCTCGGCAGCGAGGGGCGGCTCGGGATCATCACCGAGGCCACCGTGCAGGTGCACCGGGTGCCCGAGCAGCGCGTGATCCTCGGCTACTTCTTCCCGACCTGGGACGCGGCACTGCTGGCCATGCGGGAGATCGCCGCGAGCGAGGCCGCGCCGACGGTCACCCGGGTCTCCGACGCCAACGAGACGCGGTTCTCCTTCGCCACCCGCAAGCGCGGCTCCCTGGCTTCGAGTCTCGTCTCGGCCGGTATGAAGCAGTACCTGCGCCGGGTCCGCAGGTACGACCTCGATCAGATGTGTCTGTCGTTCATTGGCTTCGAGGGTTCACCTGCGCATGTCAAGGCCCAGCGCAAGCTGGTCGGGGCGATCGTCGCGCGCCGGGGCGGGATCTGTGTCGGCACCGGCCCGGGGCAGCTCTACGACCAGAAGAAGTTCGACACCCCGTACATCCGGGACTTCCTGCTCGGCCAGGGCGCGATGGCCGATGTGTCGGAGACGTCGACGTCCTGGTCGCAGCTCGGCCCGCTGTACCGGGGGGTGGTCGCACGGGCGAACAAGGCGTTCGCCGAGATCGGCGTGACCGGTTGGATCATGTGCCACCTGTCGCACTCGTATCACTCCGGGGCCTGCCTGTACTTCACGTTCGCCTACGCCTCCCCGGTGACGCTGGAGGCGATCGGCGGGTACGACACGGTGAAGTCCGCGATCCAGCAGGGCTTCATCGAGCATGCCGGCACCCTGTCCCACCACCACGCGGTCGGTGTCGAGCACGCGCGCTGGCTCGCCGACGACATCTCACCAGCCGGCGTGCGCCTGCTCACGGCGCTGTTCGACGGCATCGACCCGGGCCGCAACCTCAACCCCGGCAAGATCGTCCCAGGGGTGGGCACCGCCCCGGGCCCGGCAGCTACGGCGGGACCGGATTCGGCGGGCCCGGATTCGGCGAGCACGGCCGGGTCCGATCCGCGCTGAGATGCGCACGATCCTCGTCATTGGCATCGGTGCCGGCGACCCCGACCAGCTGACGATCCAGGCCGTCAAGGCGCTGAACCGGGCCGACGTCTTCTTCGTCCTGGACAAGGGGGCGGCGAAGGAGGACCTGGTCCGGCTGCGGCGGGAGATCCTCGACCGGCACGTCGAGGGGAACGGCTACCGGATCGTCGAGGCCCGTGACCCGAGCCGCGACCGGTCCCCGACGGACTACACTGCCGCCGTCGAGGACTGGCATTCCCGCCGGGCCGCGCTGTACGAGCGGATGATGCTCGACGAGCTGGGCGAGGACGGCTGCGGGGCGTTCCTGGTCTGGGGTGATCCGTCGCTGTATGACAGCACGCTGCGCATCATCGACCGGATCGTGGCGCGGGGCGTGGTGCGGTTCGACTACGAGGTGATCCCGGGGATCACCAGCGTGCAGGCGCTCGCCGCCAGCCACCGGCTGATCCTGAACCGGATCGGCGGCCCGGTCGAGATCACGACCGGTCGCCGGCTCGCCGCCGGATTCCCGCCGGGGGTCGACGACGTCGTCGTCATGCTCGATGCCGAGAACACCTTCCTGGCCCTGCCTGCCGACGACGTCGACATCTACTGGGGCGCCTACCTCGGCACCCCGGACGAGGTCCTGCTGCACGGTCCGGTCGCCGAGGTCGGCGGACTGATCGAGCGGACCCGCGCCGAGGCCCGCGAGCGTAAAGGCTGGATCATGGATACCTACCTGCTCCGCCGCCGTCCTGCCGTCTGACCTGTTCTGACTTGCTCTTGCTCTTGCTCTTGTCTTTCCAGAGGGATAAATCGGATACGAAAGGCTCTGGAAAGGCAAGGAGGGCGAGGAGGAAAGGTGATAGCGGCTTCTCGTCAATCTGAAGACCGGGCCGCCGACCAGGGCGGAGACGTCCGTCAGAAGTCCAGCCGGTAGAAGGCCGCCATCCGTCGCAGGGCGGGGGCCAGCGTCGCCACCGCGGCCATCACACGATAGCCCGCCGGCAGCGTCCCGGACCGGTCAAGGTCGAAAGCGCTCATGGCGGTCACGCACCGCAGCCGGGGGTCGATCGCCTCAAGTTCCGCGCAGCTGTCGATGCCCCAGGAGACGGTCGCCCCGGCGGCCTGGATCGCCTTGTTGAACCGCTGCATCCGGATACCGCGTCTGCTGAGGGCGTCGAAGACCAACTGGCCGCCGGGGGAGTGTTGGACGATCCGGCGGAGGACTGCCGTGCCTTCGTCCTCGCGGAGGTACATGGTCAGGCCTTCGGCGACCATCAGCACGGGAAGATCACTCGGTATCTGCGCCAGCCAGGACGGGTCGGTCACGGACGAGCCGAGCAGCGTGTAACCCTGACGCGGTGGGTACAGCTGCCGGCGTAGATCCATCACATCGGGGTAGTCCACGTCGAACCAGCGCACGCCGGGGCCGGGGTCGAGGCGGTAGGCGCGGGTGTCCAGGCCGCAGCCCAGGTGCAGCACGGTGGCTTTCGGATGCGTGGTGAGGAACTCGCGGGTCCACTCGTCGAAGTGCCTGGCCCTGAGCGCGACGAGGGCGTGTTCGCTGCGGCGCAGACCGGTTCTGGTGAAGTCAAGGTCGATCTTTTTGACGGCGTCCAGAGCCATGGTGTCGTGCAGGATGGGGTCAGCCGACCCGGCGTCCAGCGCTCTGCCGTACAGCGTCGCCAGCAGCGTCGCTTTCTCGCCCTGCAGGTGCGGCGTTGGCACGGGTGCCATGCTATGCCCGCGCTATGCCGGTCGTCCCGCGGGACGGCGCAATGCTGCAGCGGGACGCGCAATGCTGCAGGCTGGTTACGACTCTGCTTCACGGTACGGCCCGAATCCGGCGGCTGCACCCCCGACGGGGCAGACTAGGCGGCATGGCGAGTGCGTCCACGACCCCCCCCGACCGCACCGGTGGCCTGCGCCTGCCGGTGACCGCCCCGTCGGCGGAGGGCGAGGTGGTCGAGCTCTGTCGGGAGATGCTCCGCTTCGAGTCGGTTAACCGTGGCAACGGCGACGGCAACGAGCGTCCGATCGCGGAGTACGTCGCGGCGAAGCTCGCGGAGGTGGGCCTCGAGCCGATCCTGCTGGAGTCGGCCCCGGGCCGCACCAGCGTGGTGACCCGGGTGGAGGGGGCGGATCCCTCGCGTGCGCCGTTGCTCGTCCACGGTCATCTCGACGTGGTGCCGGCGGATGCCAGCGAGTGGCGCCTGCCGCCATTCGCTGGCGAGGAGGCCGACGGCTGCCTGTGGGGCCGGGGCGCGGTGGACATGAAGGATATGGACGCGATGACCCTCGCGGTCATCCGCGACATCGTCCGCACCGGCCGCAGGCCACCCCGGGACCTCGTCGTCGCCTTCGTCGCGGACGAGGAGGCCGGCGGCGCCCTCGGGGCGCGCTGGCTCGTCGAGAACCATCCCGGCCTGTTCGCCGACTGCTCTGAGGCGATCAGCGAGGTCGGCGGGTTCTCCTACACCGTCTCCGACGACCTGCGCCTTTACCTCATCGAGACGGCGGAGAAGGGCATCGCCTGGATGAAGCTGACCGCGGCCGGCCGGGCCGGCCACGGTTCGATGATCAGCGATGACAACGCGGTGACGGCGCTGTGCGAGGCGGTGGCGAGGCTCGGCCGGCACACCTTCCCGCTGGTCATGACCCCGACGGTCCGGGTGTTCCTGAACTCCCTCGGGGAGGCGCTCGGCATCGAGTTCGACCTGGACGACCTGGAGGCGACCGTCGCGAAGCTCGGCCCGATCGCCCGGATGATCGGCGCTACGCTGCGTAACACCGCCAACCCGACCCAGCTCGAGGCCGGTCATAAGGTCAACGTGATCCCGGGCGAGGCCACCGCCTACGTCGATGGTCGCTATCTGCCCGGTCAGGAGGAGGAGTTCATCCGCCAGCTCGACGAGATCCTCGGGCCGGACATCCGTCGCGAATGGGTCGTCCACGACCAAGCGTTGGAGACCAGCTTCGACGGCGCGCTGGTGGAGGCGATGGCCACGTCGCTGCGCGCCGAGGACCCGATCGCCCGGGCCGTGCCCTACATGCTTTCCGGCGGCACGGACGCGAAGTCCTTCTCCCGGCTCGGCATCCGCTGCTTCGGGTTCTCCCCGTTGCTGCTGCCGCCCGACCTGGACTTCTCCGGCATGTTCCACGGGGTGGACGAACGGGTGCCGCTCGACTCGCTGCGCTTCGGCGTCCGCGTCCTCGACCGCTTCCTGCATGCATCCTGACCCGGACCTCCTGACCCGGACCTCCTGGCCTGAACCTGCCGGTACGGCTTGACGAGATGCCACCGTCCGCGCGCGGAGCACCATCCGCGTATGCGTCATCGTTAATGCATGACATGATGGGGGGTATGGCTGGCGATCCGCTGTCCAGCATCGGCGTCGGAGCTCCGGTGGGCGCAGACGCGGACCACCCCCCGGCTACCTACGCCTATCTCGTGCAAGCCAGCCGGGACGGCAGTGTGTGGATCGCCGATCGGGCCGAGCCGTCCGGGGGCATCGAGGTCAGCGTGTTGTCCGCGCTGGAGGTCGCCCGGCAGGTTCTGCGTCGCCGGTTCGTGCAGCTGCGGGCCGACGACAGCGCCCATTGGCGCGATCACTGGTTCCGGGCCGACGTCTGGACGGTGGGGCGGCCCCGGCAGGCGGATACCGGCGACGCGGGAGCCGACGCCACCGGAGCCGACGCCACCGGAGCCGAGGTGCCGGCCGGATGGGCGTTGTCGGGACGGCATCTGCAGACCCGGGGGATCGCTCCGGACGTGGTCGAGGTGCGCACGCCCTCCCAGGTCCGTTGCCAGGTGGGCGGCTGTCAGGTGGGCAGATAGCCGGGCAGGCCGCCGGGGCGCCGACGGCGGCGCAGCACCACCCGCCGGGAGCCATCCGGGAACAGCCGCAGTCGTTCGAGCTCCCAGTGGCCGAACTCGGCGTGCATCGTGAGGATCTGGACGGCTGCCCGGCAGTCCGTACCCGGCGGCAGGTACAGCCGCTGGTACTCCAGCTCTACTCCATCCAATGCGGCCTGACCTCGTGGTTGCGAGCGGAGGATGACCGGCTGCGCGTGGCGTGGTGCGGCGTGGGATGGCGACCGATCATCGTGCGGTCCCCCTCTACGTTAACCGTTTCGCCATCTTCTGGAAGGGCTTCTGGAAGCGCTCGCGAGATGATGCGGGCCCATGCGCCATGTACCCACCGACGTACCCACCGACGCGCGGCCGGCGGTCAGGGCGCGGCCGGCGGTCAGGGCACGTAGGAGAGGGTGAAGGCCAGCGTCGCGTAGAGGGTCATCGCGGCCGTGGTGGCGGCGAGTGTGAACGTGAAGATCTCCCGCCGGGCGGTGACGAGCGCGGCGACCAGCAGGAACGGGAACGCCCCGTAGACGTACCGCTCGGCGGAGTCCAGGTTGCTGCCGGTCAGCACGGCCGCCAGGACCAGGGCGCTCCACACCGGGTACGACACCGGCAGCCGGCGCGCCATGACCACCAGCCCCACGAGCGCCAAGAGCAGCCACGGCACGTGCAGCGCCGTGCCCAGCTCGCCGGAAAAGGCGCCCCGCGCCGCGTCCCACAGCACTGCCAGCGGGTTCGAGCTGCTGCCGTGACGTGCCGCGTCGCGCTGCAGCGTGAACGGCGCCAGCCCGTCACCGTAGGAGTGCGCCGACCACAGCAGGTAGATGCCGGCGCCGGCCACCGGGGCGAGCACGGCGAGCAGCCGACGCAGCCCATCATGGGCGGTAAGTGTTCCAGCCGTAGGCGTGGTGGTCGGCGTGCTGGGGCTGGGGCTGGGGCCGAGCCGGCGGACGAGCGGCCAGGGCAGCCCCCGGGCCGCCTCGAGAAGTACCGGCACCGCGAGGACCAGACCGAGGGGGCGACACAGGCCGCCGAGCAGACCGGCCACGGCCGCCAGCTCCCAGCGCCCGCTGCGGGCACCGAGGAACACCGCCACGGCCAGCAGCCCGGCGAGTCCCTCGGCGTACCCCATGACCAGGACGAAGGCGGGCGGAGCCAGCGCGGCGAGCCAGATGAGCCGGGTGGTCGCCTCCGGGGCGAACCCCTCGAACCGGGCGAGCCCCACCAGCAGCAGCGCGAAGACCAACGCGCACACGTTGACCACGACCAGGAGCACGACACCGACGTGGGCGTCGGCCCCCGGCAGCTTCGACAACCCCCGCACGAGCAGCGGCAGCAAGGGAAAAAACCGGCGGCTCTCGGCCCCGGCGCCGCTGTACCCGACCTCGGCAATCGTCTGGTACCACCCGGCGTCCCAACCGAGCAGGTCGGTGGTGCTCAGCTGCGCGCCCTGCTGCCCGCGGGCATTGTCGGCGATATACCTGGTCAGCGCCAGCGCCGCACCGACCGCCAGCCGGGCCGCGAGCCAGGCGAGCACGACCTCGCGCAGCTGCCAGCGGTCCTCCCAGCGGGTGGCCGCATGCCGGCCGCCCATGCCGCCACCTACCCGATGATCATCCGGAAGGGCCTCGGTCGCGGTCAAGAGGCCCGGAACCGCAGCAGCGCGTAGTTCTCGTGGACCCTGGCCGGCAGACCCTGCTTCATGACCTCGTCCGCGAGTGGCCGGGCCTCCTGCAGGGTGGTGCGTACCACCGTGCACAGCTCCTCGTAGGTGCGGTACGACCCGGAACCGGCGAGGAAGACGGTGTGCTCCGGACCGGCCTCGGCGAGGGCGCGCCGGGCGATCGCGACCCCGTCGGCTGATTCGTTGCGCCGCTCGTAGTCGGCCCAGTCGACCCGGTCCGGCGGTGCGTAGGTCGGCACGACGTACACCTTCATCCAGTTCGGCACGGTACGGGCGAGGCCTGGTCCGAGCTGGTCCGGGCAGACCAGCATCACATCACCGGGCCGGGCGATCCGCTCGAGGACCTGCGCGGCCTCGGTGGCCTGGCTCCGCTCCCGGTGGATGTCGGAGGTCCCGGCGAGCAGACCGGTCAGGGCCGCGACGGCGACCACTCCGTGGAACACCCGCCGATCGGTGATGATCGTCGCGCCGAGCCCGATGACCAGCAGGAACGGCACGAAGGCGGTGGCGGTGTACCGGTCGGCCCAGGCGTTGCCGACCACCTTGCCCGCGGTCACCGCGACGACGAGCGTGCCGGTGGCCAGCAGGAACAGGGTCCGGCCCGGTTCGAGACCACGCAGGTCGAGAAGGATGAACCGGCCACCCGCGGGCCGGCCGGCGATGCCGGCGGCGGCGAGACCGGTGACCAGGAACAGCAACAGGCGACCCAGGGTCGTCGGGCCGCCGGCCCACTGGCCGTAGGCGTGGGAGATCGCGGCATAGCTGGCGGGCTCTCCCCAGGGGGTGCCGGTGTGGGCGAGCTGGTCGAAGAAGTCGGGCAGCCACGGGGCGAAGACCAGCCCGCCACCGACGATGCCGAGCAGCCCGAAGACCGGCCCCCGCCGCTGCGGGGTGAGGAAACGGGTCGGCGTCCGGTGACTGTGGGGGGCGCCCCGGCCCCGGCTTGCCGGGCTTGCCGGGCTTGCCGGGCTTGCCGGGGCGGAACGGTACCCGGGTACACCCGCGCTACCCGGCACACCCGCTGGGTCCGCCGCGCCCGCGCCCTCGCCGCGCCGGATCTGGCGCTCGACCCACCACGGACGGGCCACCAGCAGCAGGACCAGCCACGTTCCGACCGTGAGCAGCAGGTAGAGGCACCAGTAATGGGTCAGCGCCAGGCCTCCCGCGCAGAGCGCCAGGGCGATCGCCGATCTGATCGACGGTGCCCGCAGGACGCGTTCCAACGCCAGTCCACCCAACGCGGTGAGCAGCACGATGAGGCTGTACATCCGGGTCTCGGTCCCGAAGTACAACGCGAACGGCGACGTGAGGTACAGCACGACGCTGACCCGCGCCGCCCGCTCGCCGACCACGCGGCGGGCGAGCAGGAACAGCGGCCACGCCGCACCAATGTTGATCAGCGCGGACAGGGACCGGACCGCGAAGGTGCCCTCGCCGAACGCTTTGATCCAGCCGTGGAGCACCAGGTAGTACAGCGGCGGTGAGCCGTCCTGTAGCAGGCCGTCCCACATCGTGAAGGCCGACCCGCGCAGGGGCAGGCGGGCGATGGCGACGCTCTGCGCCTCGTCCAGCCAGAGTGCCTGGCTGGCGGTGAACCGCACGATCACCGAGACGGCGAGGAGTACCCCCACTACCGCGATGAAGATCCGTCCCGTACGGCCGGATGCGTTCCCGACCTGGTCGACCGGCTCGGGGAGCTGCTCCGCCGGCCGGACCGCGACATCCGTCACGGTCAGTCCCTTCCGTCCACATTGACCGGACTGCGACGGGCCGGCCGGTAGACGACCGGCCGGCCGGGCAGGGCCGCACCCGGTACCAGTCTCGCGTGGCGCGCCCCTACGCCTCGATGATGTCCCGGATGGGTGACGGGACGCGGCCCGTCCCGTCACCCATCCGCTCCGTACTCGGTAATACCGGGACGTCCCCGGTCATGCCGGCTGGCCCCGGAAGCGGAGCGGGCGCCGGCGGTGAAACGCGCCCGACATTCCGGCGACGCCCGTGTGACGGCGTTCGAGTGGCGACGCCTGTCGAATCTGTGCCCCGGATGAATCCGTCCCGGACAAACCCGTCCCGGATGAATCCGTGCCCCGGGCGAATCCTCCGTCAGGACCGGGCGGTGCCCCGGGCCGGCGACGAAACCTCCTCGTGGTAATCCTCGTCGACGTTGACCTCCCACACATTGTGCTTGGTGCCGTCGATGATGTTCTGGACCGTGAGCATCGCGGTGAGCATCGAGTGGTCCTGGTTGTTGTAACGGTGCATGCCGTTACGGCCGACCGGGTGGACGTTCGGCGTGTTCTCGGCCAGCCAGGCGCGGATGATATCGACGTTCTTCTTGTAGTGTATGTCGTAGTATGGATATGCCTTCGGCATGCGTACGACGAAACCCTGTTCCACCTGCTGGGCCCTGATCAGACCCAGTTCGACGAGTTCTTTCGTCCCGAGCGCGACCAGTTCCTCATCGGGGGCGTTCCAGGTCTCGTCACCCTCGAAGACGAAGTACTCCAGGCCGAGGCAGGTACGCCCGTCCTTGACCAGGAACGGCGACCAGGAGGCGAAGTTCTGGATCCGGCCGACCTTGACGGCGGGGGAGTGGATGTAGATCCAGTTGTCCGGGAAACCGGCCGAGGCCGGCACCACGAGGGCGATGGTGAGGAAGTCGCGGTACTTCAGCGCGTTCGCCGCCGCCAGCACGTGGGCCGGTGCCGGCGGGTCCATCACCCGGACGAGAGAGGAGAACGACATCGACGAGATAAATTCGTCGGCCTGGTACTGGTACTCGCTGCCGAGGTCGGAGCGCGAGGACTCCGGGGCACCGGCCCCCGGGCCGTACCCGCCGGTCACGGTCGTGGTGACGCCGGTCGCGCGGCCGTCGGCGTGGTGGATCTTGCGGACCTTCTCCTCGAAGACCACTCGGCCGCCCTGTTTAATGATCTTGTCGGTGGCGGTCTCCCACATCATTCCGGGCCCGTACTTGGGGTACTGGAACTCCTCGATGAGGGAGGTGATCTCCTTCTGGTTCCGCTTCGGTAGGACCGCGTTCACGATCGCGTTCATCATGGACAGGCTCTTGATGCGCTGCGCGGCCCAGTCCGAGGGCATCTCGCTGACCGGAACGCCCCACAGTTTCTCGGTGTAGGTCTTGAAGAAGGTGCGGTAGAGCCGCCAGCCGAAACGGGCCACCAGCCAGTTCTCGTAGTTGCTCTGGTCCTGCGGCGGCCGGATCCGGGCCGCAGCGTAGGAGGCCATGCAGCGCGCCGCCTCGACCAGGCCGAGCCCGCCGAGCGCGTTTCCGGCCTTGAGCGGGTAGTCGAAGAACTTCCCGTTGTAGTAGATGCGGCTCGATCGGGGGCGCAGCAGGAAGTCCTCGTCCGGCAGGATCTCGTGCCAGAGCTTCTCGACTTCGGGAACCTTGGTGAAGAAGCGGTGGCCGCCGATGTCGAAACGCCAACCTTCACGCTGGGCCGTACGGCTGATTCCGCCGACGACCGAGTCACCCTCGATAATCGTCACGGGGACGTCCCGTTTCACCAGCTCCCAACCGGCGGTCAGACCTGCCGGTCCGGCTCCGATGACGACTACCTCTGGCTTTTCGGTCACTGTGCAGGACCTCTCCTCAACACACACTCATGGTCACTCGGGTGGACGGACACCGGGCATCGCGCCACCGGGACGCCGGACCCCTGGGACCGGTCCCGGGTCGCAAGTGTTGCATGGCGCGAGCGGAGACCCGTCCGCACCCCCTCGACCCGTCCGCACCCCCTCGACCCGACACCATGCGATGATCCGTGATACGTCCGCCCTATTCCCATAACGCGCGTCCGGGCCGCCTGATCGGGTGCGGCTCTGGCATCGTGCGCACATGGCATTGTCGATACCCGGTCAACGGGCACCGCAGACCTCGCCTCCCCCGGACGGGCCGGTTCCTCCGGGGCGGGTGATGCCGGCGATCCTGGTCGGCTGGTGCGCGGTGGCCGGTGGCATCGCGGCCAAGGATGGTCGGTACGGCGCCTGGGCGCTGTCGAGTGTCCTGGTAGGTTTCGCGGCAGTGATCTTGGCGGTGGTGGTCGTGGCCGGCACCGCCGGCCCCGCCGCCGACGCCGGTACTGCCAGCACCGCCGTGGCCGTGCGCCCGCGTGGGTGGTTTGGGGCGTGGCTGCTCGTGGCAGTCATGATCGGCGTCGTGCCGCTCGTGCGCCGTCCCCGCTACTACGCTGTCGGCCGGTTCGCCACGGTGGCGGACGTGCTCGCGATCCTCGCGGGCCTGCTCGCCGCCGGGTCGATCGTGGTCATGCTGCACCGCGCCGGCCGGGGGCGCCGGATCGGCCGGGAGCACCACCAGGGCCGGGGCCGGCTCGATGTGCTCGCCTCTCCGTGGGTGTTCTGGCTGGTCCTGGCCCTGGCCTGCGCGGCGGGCGTCGCCACGATCCGCGCCGCGCCGACGCCCCGCATCGACGTCTTCCACCTGCTCCAGGTCTCCACGGCCGGCCTGCCGCACGGGGCCGACATGTACCGGCAGCAGTGGGCGCCGAGCCGGGCCGAGTACCCGGTCGACGGCTTGTTCGACGTCTACCCCTATCTACCGGTCACGTCCGTGCTCCTGGCTCCCTTCCGGCTTCTGCTCGGTGACGTCCGTTACGGCCTGCTGCTGGCCCTGGCGGTGGCGGCGGTCCTGATCCGCGCGGTAGCGGGCGCGGGAAGGGCACCCGGGGGAAGGGCACCCGCGGCGCCGGCGGTGGCCGCGCTGCCGTTGCTGGTCGTCGTGTTCCCCGAGTCGATGTACGCCCTGCAGCAGTCCTGGACCGAGCCGTTGCTCGTGGCGTGCCTGGCGGCGACGGTGTGGGCGTCGACGAGCGGGCGGGGACGGGTGGCGGTCGTCGCGTTCGCGCTCGCCCTGGCGACCAAACAGCACGTCGTGCTGCTGATCCCCATGGCGGCGGGCTACCCCGCGTTCGGGCCCCGCCGGACGGCTGCGGCCGCGGTCGTGGCGGCGCTCCTCGTCGCCCCCTGGGTGGTGGCCGGTCCCCGGGACTTCCTCGACGACGCGGTCTGGACGAACCTCCACTACGAGGTGCTCGCCCACTCGCTGTCCCTGCCGGGCCTGGCGTCGCATTTCGGGGTCACGCTCGGATTCGGCTTGACCGCGGTCGCCCTCCTCGGCGCCTACACGGCGGCCTGGCGGGCCCGCGGGGACGCCACCGGGTTCTGCCTGGGGGCCGCGTTGGTCCTGCTCACCCTGAACCTGATGAACAAGCAGACCTTCTTCAACCACTACACGTTGCCGATGGGTCTGCTCGTGCTGGCCGTCGCGGCCCTCGCCGTCGACGACCCCGCCCCCGCGGGCGGTCAGCGCAGCGTGGAGAACCGTTCCAGCGACGCGCCCTCGTACAGGTTGCGCCGCTCGACCTGCACGGTGCGGTCGCGCAGCGTGGCGAGCTGGTCGGACAGCACGGCGCAGGCGCCCTCCAGGAACCGGTAACCGTCCGCGCGGACGAGCAGCACGGCGTAGCCGGGACCGGCCAGTTCGTTGACCTCGGCCGCGAAGCTGGTGCCGTTCGCCCGTTTCATCCGGTCGGCGTAGTCGACCCAGTCGACGAGCGCCGGGCCGGAACTGTCCGCGTACACGATCTCCCGTACCGTGACCTCGCCGTGCCGTTCGATTGCCCGGTGCACGGCCGGGCCGAGCTGGTCCGGGCAGTAGGCGACCACGTCTCCCGGCCGGGCCAGCGCGACGATCCGGTCCGCGATCTCCCCGGCCTGGGTGCGTTCGGTCCGGGCGAGCTGCCACCCGCCGAGCAGGCCGCTGAGCGAGGCGACGACCAGTACCCCGGCCCGCACATGCCGGCCCGGCAGCTGGGCGATGCCGAGGGAGGCGAGCAGCAGGCAGGCCGGCAGGGCGATGCCGGTGTAGCGCTCGGCGTAGGCGCTGCCGCCGAACATGTTCACGAAGTAGGCCAGGACGAGGGGGACCAGCCAGATCGCGGCCAGGTAACGGCCCGGCACCCGGCCGGAGAGCTTGACCGCGAGCTCCCGCCCGTCCGGACGCGCGGTCAGGCCGATGAGCGCGCCCCCGAGCAGCACGATGCCGAGCAGCGCACCCGTGGAGGTCGGGCCGGCCCAGTCGAAGACCGTGTCCAGTAGCACCTGGGCCTGCACCTTGGGCGCCCAGGGCGTTCCGGTGTGCAGCATCTGGAACAGGAACGACGGCATCCACGGCGCGAACAGCGCGGCGGAGGCCGCCATCGCGGCGAAGGCCCGCAGGGTCACCTGCCGATACTGGGGCCGCCGCCGGGCCTGCAGCAGCATGAACGCCGCCACGGTGAAGATCAGCAAGAACGTCCAGTAGTGGGTGTAGACGAGGGCGGTGGTCGCCAGCGTCAGCATCGCCAGCCGGGCCGGCTCGGAGCGTTCCAGCGTCCGCACGGTCGCGAGCCCGAACACCAGCACCAACAGGACGACCAGCGAGTACATCCGCGTCTCGCTGCCGTAGCGGATCGCGTAGGGAGAGCAGGCGAACATCAGCAGAGTCGCCAGGCTCACCCAGGCGTCGGCGTCACGGCCACCGTTCCCGGCCTGGGATGCCGTCCGGCCCACCCGCCGCCCGGCCAGCCACGCCACCGGCAGCGTCGCCAGCGACAGCACCCCGGACAACGCCCGCACGGCGACGTCCCCGTCGCCGAACACCGCGATCCAGGCGTGCAGCAGCAGATAGTACAGCGGCGGTGAGCCGTCGTGCCGCAGTGCGTCGAGCAGCTGGGGGACGGGGCGCGAGGCGATGGCGACCGTCAACGACTCGTCGAGCCACAGATGGCTGGGGGTGGCGAACCGCATCAGCGCGCCGGCGGCGACGGCGAGTATGACGGCGACTACCAGCAGCTGCGGGCTGGCCGCCGCGATCCGCGCCACGGCGGTGGTCGTGCACGCGGTCCCGGGCGTGATGACCGTCCCGGTCGTGACACCGGCTGTGGCACTGTTCGCGGCTGTGGCACTGTTCGCGGCTGCGGCCACGACCGCGGTCACGGTCGCGGTCACGTCCACCGGCGCCTGGGGGCGGCGGGGACCCGAGAGCACCGCCGGCCCGGATCCGGCGTCCTGGCCGGCGGTTGGACTCCCGGCTGCGTCTACGTTCACCATGCCCCCTCGTCTGCCACGATCTTGCCTCCCGTCAGAGAACCGCCTTCCGCCGGGTGGCCGCAGTCGCCTGCTGGCGGGGATGTACGCCCCGACGTTTCAGACTGTCATCCGTTCGTCGCCGTCCCGTACGCGGGCTGCCTCCCCAGCCGTCGCGCCGCCCGCCCGCCGCGCGCCGGACCCGCCGTCGGGCCTGTCGTCCGGCCCCCCGTCGGGATCGTCGTCGGGATCGTCGAAGCCGCCGGCGGTCTGCCCGGCGAGCAGAGCCGGGAGCAGCGTCATACGGCGCCGTCCGCCCGAGCTCCGCACGGCGTTGCGGATGGCCGGGCCGTTCACGGCCACAATCGACAGGTGGGCCTGCGCCCGGGTCAGCGCCGTGTAGATCAGCGGACGGGTGAGCATCCGGCCGGCCTCCGGCGGGAACACGGCGACGACGGCGGGCCACTCGCTGCCCTGCGCGCGGTGCACTGTCACCGCCCAGCCGTGCCGCAGATCACCGAGCACACCAGCGGGCACCTCGACGACGCCGCCGGGGAACGCGACCCGCAGCGCACCGCGTTCGCCCAGCGCGACGACGGTGCCGATCTCGCCGTTGGCGAATCCGACGTCGAGATGGTTCGCCGTGGCCACCACACGGTCCCCGATGTCGAACCCGGAGACGGCGCCGCCGCCCGGGTTCAGCGTGCCCTTCAACGCGGTGTTGAGCGCCGTGGTGCCCGCCGGACCGGCGTGCACCGGGGTCACGACCTGGATGTCCGCGACGGGAATGCCGAGCGCGCGGGGGATGGAGTTGGTGACGAGCTGGACGGTGCGATGCGCCGCCTCGCCGGAGCTGCCGGACGGCACCACCACGACCTCCCGGCCAGGCCCCGGTGGTGGCGGTGGCAGCTCCCCGCCGCGCACCGCGGCGGCCATCGTCGCGATGGCGCCGCCGTCGGCCTGCCGGTACAACCGCCGCAGCTCGGTCACCGGGACCTCACCGGACTCGAGCAGGTCGGCGAGGATCTGCCCCGGTCCGATGCTCGGTAGCTGGGCCGGGTCCCCGACGAACATCAGGTGCGTACCGTCCGCGCAGGCGTCGAGCAGCGCGGCGGCGAGCTCCGCGTCGAGCATCGACGCCTCGTCGACGACGACGAGGTCGGCGTCGATCGGGTTGTGCTCGCCGCGCGCGAACCCGCTGCCGCGCCCTTGAGCCTGCAACAGCCGGTGCAGGGTGCTCGCCGGCGCCCCGCACAGCTCCTCGAGGCGTTTGGCAGCCCGTCCGGTCGGCGCGGCCAGTGCGACGACCGCCTTGGCCGCCCAGGCCAGTCGTACGACGGCCGCGACCGTGCGGCTCTTGCCCGTTCCCGGCCCACCGGTGAGCACGCTGACGCCGGACTCCAGCGCGGCGCGCGCCGCCGCGAGCTGGATCTCGTCCAGCCCGGTCACCACCTCGTCGTTTGCTGGTCTGCCGTTGTTTGCTGGTCTGCCGTCGTTGGCCGGTCCGCGGCGGCCCGCCGCGGCGGCGTCCCGGTTCGTGTCCCCCTCGGCGCCATCGGCGCCGACGTGGCTCCCGTTCCCCCCCTCGCCCTTGTCGTCGTTCTTGTCGTTCTTGTCGTCGTCGAAGTCCTTGTCGTCGTCGAACGCCAGCGCCGTCGGAGGCGGGGCGGTGGCGGCCCGTGCGGACACGGCCCGGCCGGCCGGATCGTCGTCGCCGTCGTACCCGGACCCGTCGTACCCGGACCCGTCATCGGGTCGGCGGCGGGCTCTGGGGGCGCCTGCGCGCAGCGGCTCGGCGGTCGCCATCAGCCGTTCGATGCCGTCCGCGACGGACTGCTCGGCCATCGCATGCCGCTCCAGCGCGATCCGGTCGCCGACGGCGATGATCCGCCCGTCGTCGAGCGCCGCGGTCAGCGCCGCGGTCGGATCGGCCACCCCCTCGCGCGCGGCGGCACGCAGCACCGCCTGCATGGGGCCCGCGGTGTCCCCCGCCCGGGAGGCGGCCCGGCCGAGCAGATGGGTGAGTACCGCCGGGCCCCGGCGCGGATCGTCGCGCTGCAGACCGCGGCGGCGGGCGAACCGGTCGGCCTGGGCGATCTCGGTGTCGGCGGCGGTCAGCAGCATCCACGGATCAGCCCGTAGGAGGTCGGCGGGCGCGGGTCCCAGCAGGTCGGTCACCCCGCGCGCGAGCCGGGCCGGAAGATCCGCGGCGACGAGCAGTTCGACGACCGCGTACGTGCCCGCCACGGCGCGGAAGCTGTCGGTGAGCCGCCGGGCCCGCGGTCCGGTGACCCCCTCGACGGTGCCCAACCGGCCGACGTCGACGTGGTCGGGCCGGGTGATCCCGGCCGCGGGCAGCCGGCCGGCCGTCGTGCGGCCCAGCCCCGGCCACAGCCCCGCCCCGCAGAACGCGGCGAAGACCTCCTCGGGGTCCGCTGGCTGCGGGTCCGCTCGTGCCTGCGGGCCGACCGCGTCAGGCTCCGAGGCGGAAGCGGTCGTGTACTCGTCCGGCATGCCGGGAAGCGTAACGACGAACCGTTCCGCCGCTGTTGTAGCCCGCTGGGTAGCGTGGTATCGGGGACGGCTGTATGGCGGCATGGCTGTATGAAGGCGATGTCGCGCGTTCCGACCGATGCGCATCCGGGTTCACCCGTGCGTCCGGGTTCACCCGCGCGTCCGGGTTCACCCGCGCGTCCGGGTTCACCCGCGCGTCCGGGGCCACCCGCGCGTCCGGCCCGGCGGAGACAGTGAGCGTCAGCAACAGTGAGCGTCAGCAACAGAAGGGACGGACCGGTTGACCACAGTCCTGCTGGTCCGCCACGGCCTGACCGCCGTGACCGGCAAGATCCTGCTTGGTTGGACGCCCGGCGTGGGGTTGGACGACCGTGGCCGCCGCCAGGCGTCGGACCTGGCGCGACGCCTCGCCGACATCCCGCTGGCGGCGATCGTCAGCAGCCCGCTCGACCGCTGCCGCCAGACGGCAGCGATGATCGCTGGACGCCGTCCGGTCAGCGAGGCCAGCCTGGACGGCACGCAGCAGGTCGAGATCGACGAGCGGCTCGGTGAGTGCCGGTACGGTGACTGGACCGGGCAGGAACTGGCGACCCTGGCGAAGGATCCGCTCTGGGCGGTGGTGCAGAGCCATCCCAGCGCGGTCGTCTTCCCCGGTCCCGAGGGTGAGGCACTACGAGACACGCAGGCCCGTGGGGTGAGCGCCGTGCGGGAGTGGAACGAGCGGCTGGGCCCAGACGCCACCTGGCTGCTGTGCTCGCACGGCGATGTGATCCGCACGGTGGTCGCCGACGCCTTGGGCATGCATCTGGACATGTACCACCGGATCACCGTCGATCCCTGTTCCCTGACCGTGATCCGCTACAACGAGCGCCGCCCCTTCGTCCGGCGCATCAACGACACCGGCGGGGACGTCGTCGAGCTCCTCCCGCCACCCCGGGCCGAGGGCTCCGCTGGGGCCGTCGGCGCCGCGGCGTCGTCTCCCGGGTCCCGGAAGTCTTTGGAGTCGCCGGGGTCGCCGGGGTCTTCGAAGTCCCCGGGGTCGCTGGGGTCGCCGGGGTCCAGTGGGCTCGACGTGGACGAGGTGATCGGTGGCGGTGCCGGCGGTTTCCGTCCCAGCGCCGGTGGTGGAACGGGCTGATCGGGCATGCCGCGCCGGATACACGTCTTCGACCCGCCGCAGCGGTTCGTCGTGGGCACCGTAGGCCTTCCCGGTGCCCGATCGTTCTATCTGCAGGCCCGCGACGGGGCGCGGGTCGTCACCGTCGCGGTGGAGAAGGCTCAGGTCGCCTTGCTTGCCGAACAGCTGACCGAGCTGCTCGACGAGTTGGGCCGCCGCGGCGCGACGCCGCCGCCCGAGCCCGCCCCGGCCGACCCCGACCTGTCACCGCTCGATCTGCCGATCGACGAGGAGTTCCAGGCCGCGACGATCGCGCTCGGCTGGGATCCGCGTGGCGGACGGGTCGTCATCGAGGCGCAGGCGACGGGCGTGACCGACCCGGTCGTCGGATTCTCCGATGATCCCGACGGGCCGGACGCCGTCCGGGTCCTGCTGGAGTCCGAGCAGGCGCGCTCGTTCGTGCGGCGCGCGGCGCGGGTCCTGGCCGCAGGCCGGTCCTCCTGCCCGTTGTGCGGGCAGCCGTTGGACGACGGTCACGTCTGCCCGCGCCAGAACGGTCACCTGCGCTGATGCGGCCGGCGAGGGGCGCCGGGCCCGGCCGCCGCGGGTGCGCGGTCCGTGGCAGCGGTGCGGTCCATGGCGGGGGTGCGGTCCGTGGTAGCGGTGCGGTCCGGTCGGCCTGGCGGTGTGGGAGAGATGTCGCTCACCGTCCGGTCCGGTGACATCACCCTGCCGGACCGGACAGACTGAGATGATGGGCGTTTCCGCGGCGAGTTCCACCCCGGGGTGGCGACCGCCACTGCATCCGATCGACGGGGGCGGCCTCGACGCCCCCGCCGCCCTCGACCTCCTTCGCCGCGGTGACCTCGAGATCACCGCCCGGCTGGTCGACGCGAGCAACACGACGCTCTGCTGCGACATCTGCGCTGACGGGGTGACCGGCCGCTGCGTCTACAAGCCGGTCCGCGGCGAACGCGCCCTGTGGGACTTCCCGGACGGCACCCTCGCCGCCCGCGAGCTGGCCGCCTACGAGGTCTCCGAGCAGCTCGGGCTTGGCATCGTCCCGCCTACCATTCTGCGTGACGGCCCGTTCGGCGAGGGCATGGTGCAGCTGTGGATCGATACCGACGTCACCGTGGACCTGGTGGCGCTGACCCGGTCCGACGACTCCCAGCTGCGCCGGATCGCCCTGTTCGACGCCGTCATCAACAACGCCGACCGCAAGGGTGGGCACCTGCTGCCGGCGCCCTCCGGCCGAATTCACGGCATCGATCACGGTGTGACCTTCCACACCGACGGCAAGCTGCGCACCCTGCTGTGGACCTGGCGGGGCAGGCGGCTCGATGCCGAGGAGACCGCTTTGCTCGACGACCTGCGTGAGGCGCTCGCGGGCCCCTTCCGGGACCGGCTCGAGGAGTTGCTCACGGTTACCGAGGTCGACGCCCTCGCCAGGCGGGTCGACGGGCTGCTGGCCAAGGGCCGGTTCCCGTTGCCCTCGGGGGACTGGCCGGCGATTCCCTGGCCGCCGTTCTGAGCGGGTTCTGGTTCTGGGCGGGTTCTGGTTCTGGGCGGGTCAACCAGTGCGGGTACAGGTGCGGGAGAACATGAGGTGTCACCGTCGGTGATCCGGGGTGGATCGGTTTGGGATGCCGTCGGTTACGTTGCGGTTACTTTCCCCGTGCCCGCCGGAGAGTCGGTTCGCGGTTACTCTGACACGCATGCAGGCGTGGCAATCTCCTCCGATACGTTTTCTTCCCGGTCACGGGAAGCCACTGAGGATCTTCGATACGGCCACGTCGAGCGTACGCGAGTTGGCGCCGGCCGCCACAGCAAGGCTGTACGTCTGTGGCATCACGCCCTATGATGCGACGCATCTGGGGCATGCCTTCACCTACCTCACCTACGACCTCGCGCAGCGTGTGCTGCGAGACGCCGGGCATCACGTCCACTATGTACAGAACGTAACGGATATCGATGACCCGTTGCTTGAGCGAGCCACCCGTGACAGGCTGGACTGGCGGGCCCTCGCCGACCGGGAGATCGACCTGTTCCGCGAGGACATGACCGCACTGCGGATGCTGGCGCCGGACGCCTACGTCGGGGTGGTCGAGGCCATCCCGATGATTGTCGACATGGTGGCGGAGCTCGTCGACCGGGGCGCGGCCTACCAGGTCGACGACGACCTGTACTTCTCGATCGCCACCGCACCCGCCTTCGGGGAGATCTCGCGTCTCAGCCGGGCCGAGATGCTGGCGATCTGCGCCGAGCGCGGGGGTGACCCGCGCCGCACCGGCAAGAAGGACCCCCTCGATCCGCTGTTGTGGCGCGCACACCGCCCCGGCGAGCCGTCCTGGCCCTCGCCGTTCGGCCCCGGCCGGCCCGGCTGGCACATCGAGTGCGCCGCCATCGCCCGCCACTATCTCGGCGGGGTCATCGACATCCAGGGTGGCGGGACCGACCTGAGCTTTCCGCACCACGAGTGCAGCGCGGCGCATGCCGAGGTCGCCGCCGGCATCCAGCCGTTCGCTCGCAGCTACGTGCACACCGCGATGGTGAGCCTCGACGGCCACAAGATGTCGAAGTCGCGGGGCAACCTGGAGTTCGTCTCCCGGCTGCGCCGGGCCGGGGTGGATCCGGCGGCCCTGCGTCTGGCCCTGCTCGATCACCGGCACACCGAGGACTGGGAGTGGACGCCGGGCCTGCTCGACGACGCTGTGGACCGGATGAACCGGTGGCGGGCCGCCGTCGCCCTGCTCACCGGGCCCGACGCCATGGGACTGCTCGCCGCCGTGCGTGAGCGGCTCGCCGACGACCTTGACGCCCCGGGTGCCGTCGCCGCGGTGGACGCCTGGGCCGGCGCCGCGCTCGCCGATGCGGGTGGCTCCGCCGGTGCGGGCCCGGATCCCACCAATCCGGGGGGCCCGGTTCGCGGTTCTGGCGGTGACGTGCCCGCCTGGGGGGAGGCGCCCGCACTCGTGCGGCGTCTCGTTGACACACTGCTGGGTGTAGACCTTGAACCCGTCAGACCCAGAGGGAGCTGAGGATGGGAGCTCACCATCGCCGGGTGGATCCCGGGGCAGCGACCGAACGGCCCACCTTCGACGAGGTCGCGCATGGCTACGACCCTCATCAGGTCGACGACTACCTGGCCACGCTGTGGCGTTACGCCAGCCAGGTGACCTCGCGCGCGGCCGCGGCCGAAAGCGCCCTGAAGAACGAGCGGGCCCGCAGCGCGAACATGGGCGTCGAGGGCCTGGCCGCGCAGGCCGGCGGTCGGATCGGCCAGATGCTGACCATCGCCCAGCAGGAGGCCGAGGAGATCGTCACCGGCGCCCGTCAGATCGCGGAGGCGGCGCTGGAAGAGGTGATCGAGGACGCCGGGGCGAACCACCCGATCGTGCGGGAGGCTCGGGAACAGGCCGAGAAGCTCCTCCTCGACGCCGTGGAGGAGAGCCGCCGGCTCGCCCGGGAGCGGCACGCTGAGCTGCAGGCGGAAATCGCCCGGTGCACCGCCTCGCTCGAGGCGTTGCGTCACCAGCAGGGTGAGATCATCGGTGCGATGCTGCGCCTGCGCGGGGTCCTGGCCTCCGACGAGGTGGACCGGGCGGTCACCGACCTGGCCCGGGCGGGTACGGCCGCGCCGACGACGCCGGGCACGCCTGGAACGCCGGGCACGCCTGGAACGCCGGGCACGCCTGGAACGCCGGGCACCTCGGGGTCGGCGGCGACGCCGGGGTCGGCGGGGACCTCAGTGGTCGACGGGCCGACGATGCCGTCTGCCTCACCCGTCGGCGTTCCGCCGGACCTGTCGTATGGCCGCCAGCCCGGGGGGTCGTCGCCGTTCGGTCCGGGGAGAGCCGGTCCCGCCGGTTTCCCCGCGGGCGGTGCGGTCCCCGCGGGCGGTGCGGTCCCCGCGGGCGGTGCGGGACCGTCGGATCTTTCCGGGACCGCGTGGGCGACCGGTCGCGTCGCCAGCACGGGGCGGCGTTCCCCGGGCCGGCATCGTCAGGCCGACGTCGCGGACGCGGAACCCCACACCCCGCGCGAACCGGTCACGAACTCGGCGAACGTGCCGTTCCGCCGTGGCGCCGACGAGGACATCATCGACGCCGAGATCGTTGAGGAGTAGCGAGATCGTCGAGGAGAGGAGTAGCCCGGAGGAGAGGGGCAGCTTCTTCTACCGAGCTGGCTCTCCTCCTGGCCTTTACTGGCCGCGACGGCGCAGGTACCGTTCGAACTCCCGGGCGATTGCGTCCCCACTGGCCTCGGGTAGCGCCGTCTCGGGCTCGCGTGACTCCAGCGAACGGACGTACTCGGCGACCTCGGTGTCCCCGGCGGCGAGCTCGTCCACCTGCCGTTCCCATGCCTTCGCCCGCTCGGGAAGGTCACCCAGCGGGATCTCGATGTCCAGCATGTCCTCCACTCGGCGCAGCAGCGCGAGGGTCGCCTTGGGACAGGGCGGGTTAGCCACGTAGTGCGGCACCGCCGCCCAGAACGACACCGAGGCGAGCTCGGCCCGTGCGCATGCCTCCCCGAAGACGCCGACGATGCCGGTCGGCCCCTCATAACGGGACGGTTCCAGGCCGAGCCGGGCAGCCGTCGCCGCGTCCCCGGCGGTTCCGCTGATCGGGACCGGCCGGGTGTGCGGCGAGTCAGCGAGCAGCGCCCCGAGGGAGATCACCATGTCGCTGCCGAGGGCGTGGACGGCCTCGATCAGCTCGTCGGTGAACCCACGCCAGCGCATGTTCGGTTCCAGTCCGCGGATCAGCACCAGGTCCGTCTCGGACTTCGGTGGCCGCGCCACCGACAGGCGGGTGGTCGGCCACGAGATCTTCCGGGAAGCCCCGTCGGTCCCGCTCACCGTCGGTCGGTTCACCTGGAAGTCGTAGTAGTCGTCGGGGTCGATAGCACCGATGACACGGGCCTTGAAAGCGGTCTCCAGATGCTCGACGGCGGCGGACGAGGCATCGGCCGCGTCGTTCCACCCTTCGAAGGCGGCTACTACGACCGGTGACCGTAGTTGACCGACGCCGGAGAACTCGATCACCTACCACCTCCTGCCGCCCCGCGGCGGCCCACTGCCCCCGTGACAGTGCAACGGTACGTCCTCACGGAGACGACTCCTGCCCAGAGCCGACATGCGTGACCTCAGCCTCCCTTATGGCCCGTGAGCCGGTGACCCGCGGGCGACCAGCGGTCGTCCGCGGGGAACCTACGCTGGTCCAGTCTGCCGATGTTCTCGTGGGAACGCCTTTCCTCGGTCTCTCGATGGCGCTAGACCCGGGCGGATCGGACATCCATTCCGGATCGATGCGGTGGCTGCACCGTATCGGCTCTGGACGGATACCCGCCGTCGCGGGAATGCGAACGGCCCGGCCCAGGGCCGCCGCCGCACCGGTGTGCCCCAGCCCGTGTTCGTGCGGACCACCGCGCCGAGCACACCCGCGCGGTCCGACATCACGCCCTCCGTTCCCGCAGCTGTGCCACCCGCGGTCGCGCCATGGGCAACCCGCCGGGACGCGTCCGGCATTCCCACCCCGCAATCATCACCGTGCCGTGGTCACCGCATCGTGGTCCCTGTGTTGTGGTCCCTGTGTTGTGATCACCCTGCCGTGGTCACCGTCGTGCCCGTGGCCGGCATCCTCGGAGGCGTCCGGACGGAGGGTAAACCGTACCGGCGGCAGGCGAAACCCGTCCCGGTACCCTTGGTCAGTGCACGATGATCTGGTGTCCGTCCTGGCCGAGCGTGCGCTGGTGGCCGATGGCGCCATGGGCACCCTGTTGCAGGCGGCCAGCCTCTGCCTCGACTCGGTGAATTCCGAGGACGGCGACGGCCCGTCGCGCGGCGAGGAGTTCCAGCTCGTGCCGGAGCAGTCCACCTCGGCGATCATCCTGCACCACCCGGAGGCGAAGTACTTCGCGGCCACGTAGGCACCGTGCGGTCAACCGGGCACCGTGCGGCCGACCCGGCACTAGGCCGGTCAACCGGGCACTGCGGCCGGACGACCCTGAGCTACCGAGCTACCTGAGCTACCTGAGCTAGGAGTGGACGTGGGGAGCCTTGCGGCGGTTTTCTTCGACATGGACGGCCTGCTCGTTGACACCGAGCCAATCTGGACCATCGCCGAGCACGAGGCGGCGGCGCGGCTGGGCGGCGAGTTCACCCCGGCGATGAAACGAGCCATGATCGGCCACGGCATCGACACCGCGGTGCCGCTCATGGTGTCGATGCTCGGCCGGCCGGCGTCCGACGTGGTGCCGACGGCGGAGTTCCTGCTGCGCCGCTCCGCCGAGCTGTTCCGCGAGCCCGGTGCGATCGTCCCGCAGCCCGGGGCGGTGGAACTGCTCGGCGCGCTGCGGGCGGCGGGTGTCCCGACCGCGCTGGTCTCCTCGTCCTTCCGCGACCTGATGGAGCCGGTGCTGCACGTCGTCGGTGACGAGTTCTTCGCCGTGACGGTCGCCGGTGATGAGGTCACTCGCCGCAAGCCGGACCCGGAGCCCTACCTGACCGCCGCCCGGGTGCTCGGCGTCGACCCGGTCCGCTGTGTCGTCTTGGAGGACAGCCCGTCGGGAGCGCGCGCCGGGGTGGCGGCCGGGTGCGCGACCATCATGATCCCGTCCATGCCGGATCTGCTCGACCTGACCGCGTCGGCCGCCTCGACCGTTTCGGGGTCTTCGACCGCCTCGGGTGTCGCGGCTCGCGGCGAGCCGGTGCCGGCCGGGCTCGCGGCGCTCCTGGCGAGCCTGCACGACGTCACCCCGGACCTCATGGAGTCCCTCGCCACCCCCTGCTCCGGCCCGCACCTCCGCCCCGGCCGCCCTGGCCGCCCTGGCCGCCCTGGATACGAGTTTGGGGGAGCAAGGCACGGTTTCGGGGGTGAAGACCGTGCGTAGGTCCCCCGAACGGCGTCGGAGGGGGTGTGGGAGTGGGCTGGCTGTCCACATGTGGATCAACGTGTTGGCGTCGGCGGGGGCGGCCGGGCAAGTCTGGGATCATGACTTCCAGACCCACCATCGCCGTTGTGACCGAGATGCGCCGTCTAGCCGCCCGCCAGGACGGGATGCTCACCTGGCCGCAGATCCGGGCGTTCGGTATCACCCGGCGTCAGCTCAACCGGCTGATACGCGACGATGCGTGGTCGGTTCCCTATCGGGGCACGTTCCTCCTGCCCGGTGCCCATTCCGTACGTGGGTCCGTGCGGGCTGCGTTGGTCGGTCGTCCCAGGGCGGTTGTCTGCGGTGTCACCGCCGCGCGCCTTCTCGCCCTGGAGGGTCTTCCGAGGTCCCTGCCATTGTGGACGGGGCGAGCCCGCGGCCCGATGGGGCCCGATGGGGCCCGATGGGGCCCGATGGGGCGATTTCCGTGCGCTCGCCGTCACGGTCTCCCATCGACCGCTCCACCCCGGCAGGAGACCCCTCCCGGCCGGGTCTGCCGGGGTCGGTTCCCCGCGAGGCAACGGATACGGGGCGGCGACGAACGGCCTACCAGGCCGAGTCGGTGCATCTTCTTGTCCCCCCTGTGGTGGGCGCGGTGGCGCACACTCCGGGGCTGGTGGTGCACCGGGGCTGGTGCGACGCTGATGAACGGCGACTGCTGTCGGGTATTCCGGTGACGACGGTCGAGCGGACCTTGGCCGATCTCGTGCTGGACAGTGATCGGGAGACCGCGGTCAGCCGGTTGGACGCCGCCCTGCGGGGCGGGCATCTGGACGACGTCCACCGGGTGCGGGCGGCGGCCGCGCGCCGCTGGGGCACAGCCGAACGGCGAGGTTGGTTCGATCTGGTCGACCGACGGGCCGAGTCTCCGCTGGAGACGCGACTGCGGTTGTTGCTCACCGATGCGGGTCTGGCGCCCGAACAGCTCCAATGGCCGGTATGGGAGCCCGACGTGCCCGGCCAACTCTCACCCGGCGGTTCGGGCTCGGCTCCGACGACCTCGTCCGCCGGCAGGGGCCGATCTGCGGGGCTCGTTGCGCGGCTGGACATGGCCTGGCCCAGTTGTCTGCTGGCCGTCGAGGCCGACGGCGCCGCCTTCCACGAGGATCCCCACGCACTCTTCCGGGACCGGGTCCGGCAGAACGCCCTGCTCGCCCTCGGTTGGAGGCTCCTCCGGTTTACCTGGGCCGATGCCCTGAGCCGGCGAAGATACGTCGTGGAGATGGTGGAGCAGATGCTCCTCCGCCAGCGGCAGCAGTGACCTGGCGGGGGAGCCCGGGGGAGTTCGGGGG
>NZ_CDXDOR010000040.1:0-36887 GCF_978021225.1 Frankia sp. CeTa3Moorea
CAGGCAGGCGAGATGATTCGACAGCCGGGTGCGGGAGATCCCGAGCAGGTCGGCGAGGTCGGCGGGGTGGGCGGGCGCCTCACGCAGGGCGAGCAGCAACCGGGCGCGGATCGGGTCGACGAGGGCGCGCCCGAAGCGGGTGAGGCCGTCCAGATCGGTGGCGAGAGCTGTCACTCCAAAAGAATACACGAATCCATGAATTCAGATACTCGTGAATTCGAACACTCCCGACCCAGCCACCTCCAGCTCGGCCAATCCACACTGTTGGCAATGACATCCGTTTTCGCTAACCTCTGTCCGGTTGGTCTTGTCGACAAGCGGAGCGAAACCGCTCCCTGGCGACAGCGGCTCGGGCCAGCGCGGGACCGGGGCGGGCGCCAGCCGGCGCCCGCCGGCGCCCGTCCGTCGCGGTCCATGTCCGGGCCACGACGCTTCGTGACAGACAGGCGCTGCCCCGTCCTCGACGCGGCGCCCTGGGGGTTTGGAGGCTTCCGGTGACGACCATGCTCGACCGGCGACTACTGCTGCGGTCAGGCGCTTTCGCTCTGCTCGGCGCGGCGGGGCTCGCCGCCTGTTCCGACGACGACGGCCCGGCGGCGGACGCGCCGGCCTCCACGGCGCCCACCCCCCGCCAGGGCGGGACACTGCGCGCAGCGTTCGTCGGCGGTGGGGCGGCCGAGACGCTGAACTTCCTGATGGGCCCGACCCCGCTGGACTACATCCGCGCGCGCTCCATGCACGGTGCGCTCGGCATCCTCGACCCGAAGGAGCCCGAGGGCGTCCGGTACGAGCTGCTGGAAGGCATCGACGCCGCGGCGGATCTGACCAGCTACATACTGCGGGTCCGCCCCGGCGCCACGTTCACCGACGGCTCCCCGGTGACGGCACATGACGTTCTGTACTCGCTCAGGGCTCCGGGAACGCTCGGCTCCCTGCCCTACCTCAAGCCGCCGGCGGCGAACTTCGACCTGGCCGCCGCACGGGTCGAGGGCGACCAGACACTGGTGCTCCCGACCAAGTCGCCGATCGCCGACGGCCGTCTCATCCTGTGCCAGAGCACGCTGGTCTTCAAGGACGGCACCACCGAGTTCACCGCCGAGATGCCGACCAGCGGGCCGTTCCGGCTGACCGGTTTCGAACCAGGCCGGGGCAGCACGTTCACGCGCAACGACGACTGGGTCGGCCTGACGCTCGGCGGCGGGCCCTACCTGGACGGGCTTGAGCTGCGCACCATCGCCGACACCACCGCCCGGGTCAACGCCCTGACCGGCGGGCAGGTCGAGTTCGCCGCGGGCCTCAGCCCGGTGGCCGCCCGCACCCTGGAGAGCGACGACACGTTCGAGGTCGTCACCGCGGAGCTTCCCTACGCGACCATGCTCTCGTTCGCGCTGAACCTGTCGTTCGCCCCGTTCGCCGACGTGCGGGTGCGGCAGGCGTTCAAGTACGCCGTTGATCGCCAGCGCATCGTCGACACGGTGTACTTCGGCCGCGCGTTCGTCGGCAACGACCTCGCCGGCCTCGGGTTCGCCGACTACGCCGACGACATCGAGCAGCGGCCCCACGACCCGGAACGGGCCCGGTCGTTGCTGAAGGAGGCGGGCGCGGAGAACCTGGCCGTCACCCTCACGACCGCGCCCGAGCTGGCTGGCATGAGCGAGACCGCGACGCTCTACGCCGAGCAGCTGCGCGCGGTCGGCGTCAACGTGACGCTCGACGAGAAGGCCGCCGGCCAGCTGTTCTCGGACTACCCCGCCTATGTGCGCCTGCCGTTCGCCGCGAGCTACAACCCGCCGGTGCCGCCGCTGTCGAACTACGTCTCGACCCGCGCCGGTGGGGCGCCGTCCGCCTTCGGCTTCAACCGGCCGGATGTCGACGCGCTGGTCAAGACTGCGCGCAGCGCCACCGACGAGGCCGCCCGGCGCGAAGCCGCCGGGAAGGCCCAGCGCGTCCTGTGGGACGAGGGCAACTCGGTCGTCCCGGTCTTCGTCCCGTCGATCAACGGGCAGACGACGAAGGTCCACGGCGTAGCGGAGGATCTGTTCACCAACTTCAGCCAGGCGTACCTGGCCTGAGCCCGCCAGCGACCGAAGGCGGGCAGACGAGACAGGTCGTTCACGTCCATGACGCTCGGGTTGTTGGTGCTGCGGCGGCTGGCGGCCGCCGGCGCCGTCCTCGTGGTGCTCTCCGCCGTCATCTTCCTGGCGACGGATGTGCTCCCCGGGGACGCCGCCGGCGTGCTCGCCGGCGCGGACGCCACCACCGCCGACCGGGAGGAGCTGACCCGGCAGCTGCACCTCGACGAGTCGCCGGTCAGCCGCTACCTGCGCTGGGCCGGCGACGCGCTGCACGGCGACCTCGGGCAGGGCCAGGTGGGCGGACGGGACGTCAACGAGGTGCTCGGTGACACCGTGCCGAACAGCCTCGCGCTCACCGTGCTCGCGCTCGCCGTCGCGCTGCCCGGCGCGATCCTGCTCGGCCTGGTCACCGCGGCGCGCCTCAACGGGCGCGCCGACCAGACGGTGTCCCTGGTGACCCTGGCCGCGGCGGGTCTGCCGGAGTTCGTCACCGCCGCGCTGCTGGCCTGGGCGTTCGGGGCGCTGCTCGGGATCCTGCCTCGGGTCTCGCTGGTCGACCTCGGGCAGCGGCCGTGGGAGTCACCGGAGGTGATGGTGCTGCCCGCCCTGACCCTCGCGATCGTCGCGACGGCGATCGCGACCAGACTGCTGCGCTCGTCCGCGGCCGACGTGGCGGCGGCCCCGTACGTGCGCGCCGCCCGGCTGCGCGGCGTGCACGGCCCGCGGCTGGCGCTGCGGCACCTGCTGCCGGCCGCGCTCGCCCCCACCGTCCAGGTCGTCGCGGTGCTCTTCGGCGGCCTGCTCGGCGGGGCGGTCGTGGTCGAGAGCGTGTTCAACTATCCCGGTGTCGGCTTCGAGCTGACGCAGGCGGTGGCCAACCGGGACGTCCCGATGGTGCAGGGGCTGTCCCTGGCGCTGTGCGCGCTCGCGCTGCTCGGGCTGCTGTGCGGCGACGTCATCGCGGCCGTCGTCGACCCGCGCACCCGGAGGGCGCGGTGAGCCGGCTGACCCGCGGCAGACGGGTGGGCGGCAGGCAGGCCCGCGGCAGACGGGTGGGCGGCAGGCTGGCCGGCGGCGCGGTCGGGGTGCTCGTCGCCGTGAGCCTGCTCGGCCCGGCGCTGGTCGGCGGCTCGGTGAGCGCCCAGGTCGGCCTGCCGTTCGAAGGGCCGTCACCGGCGCACCCGCTGGGCACCGACGTGGTCGGGCGCGACGTGCTCACCCGGCTGGCGCACGGCGGGCTGCCGGTCGTGGCCCTCGCCCTCGGCGGCACCCTGCTCGCCAGCGTGGTCGGCGTTGCCGTCGGGGTGACGGCGGCGCTGTCCCGGGGACGGGCCGGCGAGCTGACGGTCCGCGCCGTCGACGCGTTCGGTGTCATCCCCGCCGTCCTGCTGATGCTGGTACTCGCGACCGGCTTCCCCGGCAGCGACCTCGCGGTGATGGCCACGGTCGCCGTCGTCGGCGTCCCGTTCTCGGTGCGGGTGGTGCGCGCCGCGGCGCAGCAGATCGCCGCCAGCGGCTATGTCGAGGTGGCCCTTGCCCGCGGTGACCGGCGGTCCGCCGTGATCCGCCGGGACGTGCTGCCGAACATCGTGCGCCCCGTACTCGCCGACGCCGGGCTGCGCTTCTCCGCGGCCGTCCACCTCACGGCGACGGCGGGTTTTCTCGGACTCGGACGGTCCGCCCCCGCGCCGAACTGGGGACGGATGGTGGACGAGAACGCACCCGGCGTGGCGCTCACGGCCTGGCCGTTTCTCGCTCCGGTGCTGGCTCTCGTCGTCCTGTCGGTGTCGGTGAACATCCTCACCGACCGGCTCGCCACCACGTTGGCGGAGCGATCGTGACGACCACCGAACAGACCAGTCCCGGTCCGCACGACCCCGCCGCGCGACGCGATGTCGAGGAGCTCATCGGCGTCGAGGGGCTCACGATCGGCCCGTCCGGCGGTGGCCCGCCGGTGGTCGAGGACGTCGGGTTCGAGGTCCGGCGCGGCGAGGCGGTGGCGCTGGTCGGGCGCTCCGGCGCGGGCAAGACCACGACGGCGCTGGCGCTGCTCGGCCATGTGGCTCCCGGCCTGGCCGTACGGTCGGGCACGGTGCGGGTGGCCGGCGAGGACGTCCTGGCCGCCGCGGTCGCGACCCGGCTGCGCGGGCGGACCATCGCCTACCTGGGGCAGGATCCCGCCAGCGATCTGCATCCGACCCGCCGGCTGCGCGCGCAGCTGCGGGAGGCGGCGGGCCGGTCCGAGGCCGATGTCGCCCGGCTGCTGTCCGCCGTCGGGCTGCCCACCGACCCGGCCTTCCAACGCCGCTACCCCCATCAGATCTCCGGTGGGCAGGCGCAGCGGGCCGCGTTCGCGCTGGTCCTCGCCGGCCAGCCGGACATCCTCGTCCTCGACGAGCCGACCGCGGGCCTGGACGCCGTGCTCACCCGCGCCATCCGCGGCCTGATCAGCGAGCTGGCCGCCAGGCACGCGGTGGTGCTCGTCAGCCACGACCGGGCGCTGGTCGACGCGGTCGCCACCCGCACCGTCACCCTGGGCTCCGGGAACCCGGTCACCCGACGGCCACCGGCTGCCCCGGCCCTCGTCGCTGCCGACGCCAGCAGGGCCGATACCGGCGAAACCCCCGCCGGCGAAGTCGTGCCTTCGGCACCCGCCGTGCTTTCGGTCGCCGGCCTGCGGGCCTGGCACGGGCGCCGGCCGGTCCTCGTCGATCTCGACCTCACGGTGCCCGCGGGCGGCTGCGTGGCCGTCGTGGGCCCGTCGGGGTCCGGCAAGTCGACGTTGGCCCGCTGTGTCGCCGGCATCCACCGCGGCCGCGCGGCCGCGGCGATGACGCTGGTCGGCGCGGACCTGCCGGTCACCGGTCGCCGGACTCGGGAGCAGCGACGCGCGGTCGCGCTCGTCCCGCAGGACAGTGTCGGCGCGCTCAATCCCAGGGAGTCGGTGCGCCGAGCGCTGCTACGGGCCGCTGGCGCAGATCCCGGGTCACGCCGCCCGGTACCAGCGGATGGGCCGGGTGGACCGGGCAGGCCTGGTGGTCCGGGTGACCGGACCGACCCGGATGCCCTGGTCACGAAGCTGCTGGACCAGGTCGGACTTCCGGCGGGCTACGCGAACCGCCGGCCCGGCGCGCTGTCCGGCGGTGAACGCCAGCGGGTGAGCCTCGCCCGGGCGCTGGCCTGCCAGCCGCGGCTGCTGCTGTGCGACGAGGTCACCTCGGCGCTCGACAGTCAGACCGGCGAGCAGCTCCTGGAGCTGCTTGCCGGTCTGCGGACACGGCTCGGCCTCGGCGTCCTGATGATCACGCACGACCTGTCGGCCGCCCGGCACGCCGAGTGGATGCTCGTCCTCGCCGAGGGCGCGATCGTGGATCAGGGACCGCCGGAGACCCTGCGGACCAGCGGGTCACATCCCGTCACCCGGGCCCTGTTCGGAGCCTGACCCGGGCGCGGTCGGACGGTCAGAGCGGACCCGGGCGGTCAGTGGTCGTCCCAGTGGCCGTCGTGCGCGGCGTGCCGGTGGCTGTCGTGCAGGTAGTCGACGTGGTCGCCGTGCGGGACGGCGACGTGCCCACACCCGAGCCGGTGGGTGTGCTCGGCGGCGTCATGGTGCTGGCTGTGCAGTGTCGGCGTGCTCATGCGGGTCCTCCAGGGAGTGCGCGATCGCGTCCAGCACGATGTGCGCGACGTGCTGATCGGCAAGGAGGTAGGCGATCTCACGGCCGTGCCGCCGGGTGACGACCAGCCCCGCGCTGCGCAGCACGCGCAGGTGCTGGGAGACCAGAGGCTGGCTGACCCCAGCGATACGACCAGCTCGTGGACGTGGCGCGGGCCTTCGGCGAGCTCCCGGACCACTGCCAGGCGCACAGGTGCGGCCAGTGCGCGCGGCAGCGTCGCGGCAGGCTCAAGGCCGGTCACGCTGTCCACCCACAACACATAAACACTCACGCATGAGTCGCGCCGCGTGCGACGCGGCTCTCACCCGACGCCCACCGCCGCGTCCGCATCCGCCGCCGCCTCCGTCGCCGCATGGGCGCGCAGGTGCCACCCACGGGCCGCCTGGCGGGACCGCCAGAAGCCGGCGTACGTTCCGTCGGCGGCGAGCAGCTCCTCGTGCCGGCCCCGCTCGGTGATCCGCCCGGACTCGACGACGAGGATCTGGTCGGCGTCGCGGACGGTCTCCAGCCGGTGGGCGATGACCAGCACCGTCGCCCGGCGCGCCAGGGCGGCGAAGGCCCGCTGGACGATCACGTCGGTCTCCGGGTCGAGAGAGGCCGTCGCCTCGTCGAGAAGCACGATCGGCGCATCCTTGAGCAGAGCGCGGGCGATGGAGACCCGCTGACGCTGCCCACCCGAGAGCAGCTTCCCGCCCTCACCGACCCGGGTGGCGAGCCCGTCCGGCAGCCCGTCGAGCCCACCCGCGCCGCCGGGGGCGTCCGAGGCATCGGTGGTACCCGAGGTGCCGGTGACCCCAGAAGTGCCGGGGTCCGGCAGCAGGCCCGCGAGAGCGGCGACCCGTTCGACCTCCTCCTGGCTCGCGTCGGGCCGCCCCAGCCGGATGTTGTCGGCCAGCGTGCCGTCGAAGAGGTAGACGTCCTGGAAGACCACGGACACGAGCGAGGTGAGCGCCTCGGTGCCCACCTCCCCCACCGGCACTCCGCCGATCAGCACCTGGCCGCCGTCGGCGTCCCAGAAGCGGGCGACCAGCCGAGCGATGGTCGTCTTGCCCGCCCCGGAGGGCCCGACCAGCGCCGTCGTGCTCCGCTCGGGGAGCACGAAGCTGACATCGTCGAGCACCCGCCGGTCGCCGTAGCCGAACGTCACGTGGCGGAACTCGACATCCGTGCTGGTCGGCCGGACCGGCGTGGCCGGCTCGGGCAGCGGCTGGACGTCGAGCACCCGGGCGACGGCGTCCAGGCTGCCGCGGGCCAGCCGCATACCGGCCCCGAGGTCGGCGGCGGCCGACACCGGCTCGATGAACCGGACCATCAGCACCAGCACACCGGCCAGCAGCGCCGGGTCGAGGCTGCCGCCCAGCGCCCGGTGCGCGCCGAGCACCAGCACGACGGCGAACGACAGCCGGACGACGAAGCTGAAGGTCACCAGGCCGGGCACGGAACGCACCACGAGCCGCCGGTCGGCGTCGTGCTGGGCGGCGAGCGCCTCGTCGAGCATCCGGTGCCCGTGCACGGTGCGCCCGAAGGCCCGCAGCACCGGCTGCGTCTGCCCGAACTCGACGATGCGGGACGACGCCTCGTCGACCACCGCGTCCCGGTCGGCGTCCACCTTCGCGACAACCCGGTTGCTCGCGGCCAGGACGACGACGAGCAGCACCGCCGCGGCGAGGACGGCGGCCGCGAGCCGGACGTCGAAGAAGAACAGCGCGACGATCACCGTCACCGGGACCACCGCCGCGGTGACCACCGGGCGCAGCAGGTGGGCGGGGATGTTCATCGCGCCCATCACGCTCTGGCTGGTCAGCCGGGCGAGCTGGCCGACCCGCCCGGGGTCGAACCAGCCGAGCGGCAGCTCGACGATCTTCTCGCCGAGCCGGTGGTGCAGCACGTTCGCCACATCCGCGCCGACCCGGAACGCCGCGTTCTGCGCCCACCAGGTGAGGCCGGCGTAGGCGAGCGTGGCGGCGGCGACGCCCCCGAACCACGGCCAGGCGTCCGCCGGGTCGTCGCCGAGCAGCTCCTCGATCATCGGTACGCCCAGGGCGTAGCCGACGCCCTGGGCGACGGCGGCGAGCACGAGGCCGGCGATCAGCCGGCGCACCGCGGGGGCGTGCTCCGGTCCCACTACGCGCAGCAGCTGCCTGATCATGTAAGTGCTCCCTCGTGGCGTCCCTGGGCCGGCAGGTCTGGCAGCCCCGGCGGGTCTGGCTGGTCGGTGGACTGCTGGGCGGCCCACATCCGCCGGTACCTGCCGTCCTCACGCAGCAGCTCGGCGTGCCGACCACGCTGGACGACCCGGCCCTGTTCGAGCACGATGATCTGGTCGGCCTCGCGGACGCTGGCCAGCCGGTGGGCGATCACCAGCAGGGTCCGCCCGGCCGCCGCGGCGGACAGCGCGCGCTGCACCGCGTCCTCCGCGTGCGGGTCGGCGTACGCGGTCGCCTCGTCGAGGACGAGCACCGGGGCGTCGGCGAGCAACGCCCGCGCGATGGCGATCCGCTGCTGCTCACCGATCGAGAACGTGACGTCGTGTCCGACCACCGCGTCGTACCCGGCCGGCTCCCGGACCACCCGGTCGTGGATCTGCGCCGCGCGGGCCGCCTCGACGACCGCCTCCCGGGCCGCGTCCGGCCGGGCGAGCGCGATGTTGTCGGCGACGGAGGCCCGCAGCAGCCCGACGTCCTGGAAGACGAAGCCGACCAGGCCGTAGAGCGTGCCGGGGTCCAGCTCCCGCACATCGGCCCCGCCGACCGTGACCGACCCGGAGGTCACGTCGAAGAACCGCGGCACCAGCCGGGCCAGCGTCGACTTGCCCGCCCCCGAGGGCCCGACGAGGGCGGTGACGGTGCCCGGTGCCAGCACGAGGTCGACGCCCTCCAGCACGGGCGGCCCGCCGTCGTACGCGAACGACACGCCGCGCAGCTCCACCGTGGTCCCGTCCGTCACCCGCGGACTGTCGGGAACCGGCAGCGGCGGGGTGTCGAGCAGGCCCGCGACGCTCGCCGCCGCGACCCCGCCGGTGCGCAGCGCCTGCAGCCGGGTGCCGATGTTCGACACCGCACCGGCCACGCCGGGCGCGAGCAACGCGAACGGGATGATCTCGGGCGCCGGCATACCGCCGTGCGCGACCAGGGCGATACCCGGCCCGAGGACCAGCAGCAGCACCGCCGGCGGGGCGACGACGATCTGGGACGCCGTGGTCACGGCGGTCGTCGCCGCCACCCAGCGGGCGAAGAAGTCGTGGAAGGCGTCCGCGGCGCGGCCGAACCGCTCGTACGCCGACCGCGCGCGGCCGAACGTCTTGACCACCGCGATCCCGTCGACGAACTCCACCACCGCGTTGTTGATCTCGGCGACGGCCCGGCCGTAGTCGGCCATCTTCGTGCCGGCCTCAGCCATCGCCCGGGCGAACAGCCAGATCCCGGCCACCAGCGGTACGACGCTGAGCAGCCCGAGCCGCCAGTCGACGACGATCAGGTAGACCAGCGCCGTGACCGGCACCACGACCACCGCGGTGACGTCCAGCAGCGTGTGGGCGACGAGATAGTGCATCGCGTGCACGTCGTCGTGGACGACCTTCTTCACCTCGCCGGACCCGCGCCGGGCGAACCAGCCGAGCGGAACCCGCCCGAGCCGGTCCGCCAGCGCCCGGCGCAGCCGCAGCTGGAGCCGGGCATCCCCGACGTGGGTGAGGGTGACGGCCGCGCTGGCCGCCAGCAGGCTCACCGGCGCCGTGGTGCCGCACACGACGACCCAGGCCCACACCTGGTCCTCGTCCGGGCTGGCCACCAGCAGCGCCTGCGCCGCCTCGGCGAGCGCGATCAGCGACACCACGGCGGCCACACTCGACACCGCCTGCAGCGCCACCGCGACGACCAGCAGCGAGCGCAACGGCGCGAGCAGTCTCGCCAGCGGCTGGACGGGGCTCGGGATACTCACAACACGCCCTCCTCGAAGGCATCGGGCTCGAACACGGCCGCGTCGCCGTGCTCCAGAACGAGAGCGGCCAGCCCGGCGACGGTCGGCGCGGCGAGAAAGCCACGGACAGGCACGTCCACGCCGTACCGGGCCCGCAACGCACCGACCATCCGCAGCGCGAGCATACTGTCACCGCCGGCCCCGAAGAAGTTCGCGTCCCGGTCGGCGACGTGTACGCCGAGCAGCTCGCTCCACAGCGCGGCGATCGCCGACTGCGCGCCTGGGTCAGGGGCGACGCCGTCAAGGCTGGTGAGGTCCTCGCCGAGCGCGG
The DNA here is from genome assembly GCF_978021225.1 of Frankia sp. CeTa3Moorea. Lineage (NCBI taxonomy): Bacteria > Bacillati > Actinomycetota > Actinomycetes > Frankiales > Frankiaceae > Frankia > Frankia sp. CeTa3Moorea. Next base: position 10,002 of record NZ_CDXDOR010000040.1, read on the forward strand.
TGAGCGCCAGCCGGTCGATCTTGCCGTTCGCGGTGAGCGGCAGCTCCGCCAGCACGCTCACCCGGGCCGGCACCGCGTAGGGCGGCAGCCGGTCCGCCAGATGGGCGCGCAGCGCGGTGACCAGATCGTCGCCCGTGTCCGCGCTCGCCGCCGCGGTCTCGGTGGCCGCCGGGGCGATCCCGGCCGCTGTCGCGTCGTCGCGTGCGGCACCGGCCGGCACGACGAAGGCGTGCAGGGCACGGCGGTGACGGTCGCCGACCGCGACGACGGCGCCGGCCCGGGCCAGCGGGAAGCCCTCCAGCGCGGCCTCGACCTCGTTGAGCTCGATGCGGTGACCGCCGATCTTGACCTGCTGGTCGGAGCGACCGAGGAACTCCAGCGTCCCGTCCGGCCAGTACCGGCCGAGGTCGCCGGTCCGGTACCAGCGGTCACCGGCCCGGCGGACGAACCGGTCCGCGGTGCGCCGCGGGTCACCGCGGTAGCCGAGGGCGACCCCGCGCCCTCCGATCCACAGCTCCCCGGGCACCCAGTCCGGGCGGTCGTCCCCCCGCGGGTCGACGACCCGGTACGCCTGGTTGTCGAGCGGGAACCCGTAGGGCACCGAACTCCACCCGTCCGGCACCTCGTCGACCTCGAAGGCGTTCGACCAGATAGACGCCTCGGTCGCCCCGCCGAGCGCCACCAGCCGGCACCGGCCGCCCGTCCCCGCCCGCAGCCGGCCCGGCAGGTCGAGACCCACCCAGTCACCGGAGACCAGCGCGAGGCGCAGCCCGGCCGGCAGCGGCTCCGGCTCGGCGGCGACGAGCAGCATGTCGAGCAGAGCCGGGACGGTGTTCCAGACGGTCACGCCATGGTCGCGGGCAAGCGAAAGCCAGCGCTGGGCGTCGCGCCGGTCGTCCTCCGCCGCGAGCACCACCGCGCCGCCGGCGCCGAGCAGGCCGAAGACGTCATAGACGGAGAGGTCGAAGTCGAGCGCGGACAAGGCGAGCACCCGGTCACCGGCGCCGATCCCGAACCGGGCGTTGATGTCCGCCACCGTGTTCACGGCCGCGTCATGGGCGATCTCGACGCCCTTCGGCTCGCCGGTCGACCCGGAGGTGAAGATGACGTAGGCCAGGCCACGCGGGTCGACCGGCACCGGGGTGACCAGCGCCGGGCCGGCCAGCGCCCGGCCGATGCCGAGAATCTCCGGGCCGGCCCCACCGGGCTGCTCCCCGCCAGTGGGCTCCGCGTTGCCGTCGTCATCACCGTCGGCATCGTCGGTGATGACGTACCTTGCGCCGGACGTCGCGTGGATCCGCGCCCGGCGCAACGCCGGCTGTTCCACTCCGATGGGCACGTACGCCGCACCGGCGGCCAGCACGCCGAGGACCGCGACGATCTGGTCGGGGCCCTTCGGCAGGGTGACGGCGACAGTGTCGCCCGGCACGACGCCCCGGGCTACCAGGCCGCCCGCGACCCGCAGGGCGGCGTCGGCGAGGTCCCGGTAGCTCATGGTCGCCGGGCCGGCCTGCGGGTGCTCCCAGACGAGCGCCGTCCGGTCCGGCTCGGTGACGGCTCGACCGAAGAACGCGCCGTGCAGCGTGGCCGGCGCGCGGTCGACGGCGGTGGCGTTGCGCGCGGCCCGGACCTCCCGCTGCCCGGCCGGCAGCAGGTCGGGCAGCCGCCCGGACCAGTCACCGTCGGCGAGCCAGCCGATGAGGCTGTTGTAGGCGGTGAACATGGCGTCGACGACCCCGGGGCGGAACAGGTCCTCGACGACGTCCCAGCTGACCTGGAGTCCGCCGGCCGCCTCCACCACCTGGTTGTCGAGACCGACCTGCGGGGACTGGGACAGCCCGTACACGGGCGCGCCGAAGGCGTCCGACAGGTCCATCGAGACACCGTCGCCGTCGCCGACGCCGCCGCCGACGCCGATCGCGCTGGTGAACACGACCGGCATCGCCTCCAGGGCGCCGGTCGCCCGCGCCAGCTCCCGCAGCAGCCAGATCGGGGAGACCTCGCGGTGGTCCAGGTCGGCGGCCAGCCGGCGCTGCAGGCCGCCGACGGTGGCCAGCCAGGTGTCGGCCCGCCGGTGGTCGGCGAGCGAGAGGGTGGTGAAGTCGCCCAGCAGCCGGGCGATGTCCGGGTGGACGGGCCGCCGGTCGAACAGCGTGAGGGTGATCGTCAGGTCGGTGTGGGTGCTCCAGGCCGCCAGCACCTCGCCGTAGACCGCCAGCAGCACCGTGGACACGGTGACGTCGTGCCGGCGGGCGGCCGCGCGCAGCCGCTCCCACACCCGTGGCTCGTGCCAGTGCCGGTGCCGTTCGAACCGCGGCCTGGTGAGCTGCGCCGGGTCGAGGGCGGTCGGCAGCGCGGGCGCCGGCGGCAGCTCGGCGAGCCGGGCCAGCCAGTACTCCTGGTCGGCCGCGGCGGCCTGCGGGTCGGGCCGCACGCCGAGCACGTAGTCCCGGAACGACACTCCGACCTCCGGCAGGACGGGCGGGTGCTCGCCGGCCCGCGCGGCGACGTAGAGCCGGTCGAGCTCCGTGTACAGCGTCATGATCGACAGAGCGTCGAACACCAGGTAGTCGAGGCCGACCGCGAGCCGTACCCGTCCCTGGCCGGCCCGCTCGTAGCGCAGCGCGGACACCTCGAACAACGGCCACCGGGTCAGGTCGAGCACCCGGTGCGAGTGCTCCCGCCGGAAGGCCGCCAGCTCGGGGCCGGGATCCGCCTGCGGTGCGGCGGTACGCACGTCGACGCGGGGCTGCCCGACGTCCGTGAGGATGCGCTGGTTGCCGTCCTCGTCGAAAACGGCCCGCAGCATCTCGTGCCGCTGCACCAGGCCGTGCAGTGCCGCTTCCAGGGCCGCCGGGTCCCAGGTCGCCGCCGGCACGTCGAACTCGGTGTAGTGCCAGGTGCCGACACCACCGAGCGGCAGCCGCTCGTCCCGGCCGATCCAGTAGGCGCGCTGCACGTCGGTCGGGGGGAACGGCTCGTACCGGTGCTCTGGGTCGGCGACCAGCCCGTTTCCCTCCCCCGCGGGGAGCGGCCTCGCGCCGTCCGCCTCCGGCGTCGCGGCGGGTTCCAGCGTCGCGGCGAAATCAGCCAGCCGCGGGGTGGTGAACAGCCGGCCGAGCCGGCCACCGGCCAGGCCTGCCTCGCGCAGGCGCACGAGCATGGTGGTCGCGAGCAGCGAGTCGCCGCCCAGGCCGACGAAGGTGTCATCGCGGCCGACCCGCTCGGCCCCGAGCAGGTCGGACCAGATGCCGGCGACCGTGGTCTCCACCGTGCCCTGGGGCGGCGTGAACACGCCGCCCGCGCCGTCGCCGCCGCCGGTGGCGGAGTCGGCGGTCAGCTCGGCGGCGAGTGCCGACCGGTCGACCTTGCCGTTGCGGGAGAGCGGAAGCCGCGGCCGGACGACGACGAGCTGCGGGCGCGACGCCTCGGGCAGCCGCTCGGTCAGCCACTCCCGCAACGATTCGACGAGGCCGCCGGTACCGAGCCCATCGGTACCGAGCCCATCGGTACTGAGGCCGTCGCTCCGGTCCTCCTCGCCCGGATCCCCGGCCGGCTGGACGGCGAGCGCGAGGCGCCGCGCCGGGCCGGCCACGACCGTGGCGGCCGCGGCGGCGACCGCCGGGTGGCTGCGGGCGGCCGCCTCCACCTCGCCGAGCTCGATGCGGTGCCCCCGGATCTTGACCTGGCCGTCCGCGCGGCCGAGGAACTCCAGGACGCCGTCGGACCGGTAGCGGGCCAGGTCACCCGTCCGGTACCAGCGGGTTCCGGCGTGTTCCACGAACCGGTCCGCGGTGCGGGCAGGATCGCCCCGGTAGCCCCGGGCCACGGACCGGCCACCGATCCACAGCTCTCCGGTGACCCGGTCGGGGCAGTCGCGGCCCTGAGCGTCGACGACCCTCGCCCGCACGTCGTCCAACGGGAGCCCCCACGGCATCGACGGCCAGGCACGCGCCTCGCCGTCCTGCTCGGGGGACACCTCGAACGTGGTGGAGTGGATCGCCGCCTCGGTCATGCCGCCGAGGGCGACGAACCGCGCGGCGGGGAAGACCGCCCGCGTCCGCGCCGGCAGGTCCACGCCGACGACGTCCCCGCCCAGCAGCACCAGGCGCAGCCCCGCGGTGCCGGAGGCGGCCGGAGGAGCTGCGGTCGGCGCCGCGGTGAGCAGCATGTCCAGCAGCGCCGGCACGGTGTTCCAGACCGTCACCTCGTGGTCGGTGAGCGCCCGCCACCACGCCGCGGCGTCCCGGCGGTCCTCGTCGGCGAGCAGCACGACGGCACCGCCCGCCGCCAGCGGGCCGAACAGGTCGTAGACGGACAGGTCGAAGTCGAGCGCGGACAGCGCCAGGGTCCGGTCCCGCGGACCGACCTCGAACCGGTGGTTGATCGCGTCGATGGTGTTCGCCGCGGCGGCGTGGGTGACCTCGACGCCCTTCGGCTCCCCGGTCGAGCCGGAGGTGAACAGGACGTACGCGACCTGGTCGGGGTCCGTCGCGACGGGACCGGCCAGCGGCTCCCGCTCCGCCGCGGCGGCGAGGTCGACGACCCTCGGCTCCTGGCCGACGGCCGCCTGGCCCGCGGCCCCCGCATCGCCGGCGCCACCGGTGGCGCCGGTGGCGCCGGTGGCGAGCAACGGGCTCGTCGCGGCGTCGGTGAGCACCAGCCGCGCCCCGGCGCGGGCATACACCGCCGCGCGGCGCAGCGGCGGTTGGTCGACGCCCAGCGGCAGGTAGGCGGCGCCGGCGGCCAGCACACCGAGTACCGCGACGACCTGGTCGACGCCGCGCGGCAGCGTCACGACCACCGTGTCACCGGGCCGCACGCCCTCGTCGACGAGCAGCGCGGCGACCCGCAGCGCCGCGTCGGCCAGCCCGCCGTAGCCGAGCCGCCGGTCGCCCGCGATCACCGCCGGGCGCCGCGTTCCGGCAGCGGTCCCCTCCGCTGCCTCGGCGGCCTCGGCGGCGATCTCCTCCGCCGCCCGGCGGAAGACGACCTCGTGCAGGGTCCGGGCCGGGTGCGCCAGCCGTGTCGCGTTCACCTCCGCACGCACGCCGGCCTGTGCCGCCGGCAGCAGGGAACCGACCGGCTCCTGCCAGGGGTCGTCGGAGCCGGCGAGCCGGTCGACGAGCGCGCGGTAGGCCGCGAACGCGTCCTCGGCGACTCCCTCGTCCAGGCAGTCCAGCCGGACGTCCCAGTTGAGCAGCAGACCGCCGTCATGCTCGGTGACCTGGGCGTCGAGCCACACCTGGGGCCCCTGGGAGATCGTCCACGCCGGCCGGCCGAAACATTCCTGGACCTGTGACGAGTAGATGTCGCCGAGACCGAGCGCACTGGTGTAGACGACCGGGGCGAGCACCGGGTGGCCGCGCCGGCGGGAGATCTCCCGCAGCACGTCGACACCGCTGTAGGAGCCGTGCGCGATGGCGGCGGCGAGGGTCTGCCGCACCACTCGCGCGCGCTCGGCGAACGGCAGCGGCGCGCCGAGGTCGACATCGAGCAGCAGCGAGCTGGAGAAGTCTCCGACGAGCAGGTCGACGTCCGGGTGCAGGGGGTCTCGGTCGAACAGCGGCAGGTTCAGCAGGAACCGCGGGCCGGCGCTCCAGGCGCCGATGACCTCGGCGAACGCGGTCGCCAGCGCGGCGGCCGGGGTGACGCCGTGGCGGCGGGCCCGCTCGGTGAGCGCGGCGCGGCGGGCCGGGTCGATCCAGTGGTCGAGCCTGGTGCTGCGCGCCGTCGTCCCGGGGTCGCCGGCACCGGGCCGCAACGGCAGGTCCGGTGCTCCGGGCAGGTCGTCGAGCCGGTCGTGCCACCACTGCCGGGCGCGGGCCACCCGGTCGTCCCCGCGGGCGGCCCGGTCGGCGAGATAGCGGGGGAAGTCGTAGGTCAGCGGCGGCAGCGCCAGGTCCCCGGCGGGGCCTGGCTCCTCGACAGACCCTGCCGCCGGCCCGAAGGTGAGGTCCGGTCCGGAGGTGAGGTAGAGCCGGCGGAGGTCCTCGAACAGCAGGCGCAGGCTCAGCGCGTCGGAGGCGACCATGTCCAGGTCCAGGTGCAGCCGCGTCGCGCCGCCGGGCAGCAGGGTGAGGGCGACCTCGCAGATCTCGCCGGCCTCGACGTCCATCATGCGGTGGGTGTAGTGGGAGCGCAGCGCGGACAGCTGCGCCTCGGCCTCCGCCGGAGGGAGCAGCCGCAGGTCGCGGACCGGTAACTGCGGCTCGGTCACCTCCCCGATCACAGCGCGCCCGTCCTCGGTCACCCGAGACCGCAGCATGCCGTGCCGGGCGATCAGCGCGGTGAACGCGCGCCGCAGCCGCTCCGGGTCGATCCCGGCACCGTCGAACTCGACGTAGAAGTGCGCGGCGACCCCGCCGAAGGGCTGCCCGGGCTGGCGCCCCACCCAGTAGGCGTGCTGCATGGTGGCGAGGGGGAACGGCTCCCCCACCGCCCAGGATCCGCCGTGGCCCGGCAGGCCGGCGCCGGACGTGTCGGCACTCCCCGAGTCCGCCCCCCTCCCGGCCTCCGTGCCGAGGCCTGCCGGCTCGGCGCCTGAGCCGTCCCCGGCCTGCGCGTCGGAGGCCAGCCCGGTCCCGGCCGGATCGGTCCCGGCCGGATCGGCTCGGCCGCTGCTCGGTGCCTGGTCGAGGATCCACGCCCACTCCCGTACGGTGGGTGCCTCGGCGAACTCGGCGAAGTCCACTTCAAGCCCCGCGGCTCGCCAGCGGGTGACGAGCTGGATGAGCGTCAGTGACTCCAGGCCGACGGAGAGCAGATCCTCGTCCAGGCCGAGCTCGTCGGCGTCGGTGAGGCCGAGCAGGGTCGCCACCTCCGCACGCAACGTACCGAGGTCGCCCCACGACACGGGGTCGACTTCCACGGGTTGGGTACTGGTCACGTCACTTCCTCCGGTGCTCGGGAGCGGGGGCGGGAACGAGATGCGGGGCGATGCTGGCGAACTTCTCGCAAGTCTCGGCGTACTCCCGGGACGGCCGGGAATCGGCGACGACACCGGCGCCGGCCTGCAGCCAGGTCCGTCCGCCATGGGTGTGCAGGCAGCGCAGGGCGAGCGCGGCGTCGAGGGAGCCGTCCTGGCCGACCTGCACGGCCGCCCCCGCGTAGAGCCCTCGCTCGGCGGGCTCCAGCTCGGCCACCGTCCGGCAGGCGACGCCACGCGGTATGCCGGAGGCGGTGATCGCCGGCGACAGCACGGCGAGCGCCTCCCAGTTCGTCACACCGGGCCGCAGCCGGCCGGCGACGCGGGAGGCCAGATGCTGGACACTCCCGCGGGCCTCGACGTCCATGAACCGACGGACGACGACGCTGTCAGGGACGCAGATGCCGGCGAGGTCGTCCGCGACGGCGCGGACGGACACCGCGTGTTCGAAGACCTCCTTGGCGTCGGACCACAGCTCGGCCCGCGCCAGCGCGTCCTGTTCCACACCGCGTCCGAGCGGGCGGGTGCCGGCGAGCGGCTGCGAGCTGACCTCGCCGTCGGCACCGACCTCGGCGACGGTCTCCGGGCTGAACCCGACCGAGCGCATACCCGGCAGGTCGACGAGGAAGGTGCGGGCCGGGCTGTTCGCCCGCCGGCCCCGCAGGCAGGTCGCGGCGAGATCCACCTCGAACGGCACCGGGACGCGCCGGGACAGTACGACCTTCGCGAGCCGGCCGGCCTGGATGCGCTCCACCGCGGTCGTGACAGCCTGCTGGTACGCATCGGCACCGGGTGTGACGACGTCGAGCAGGCCGGAGTCGAGCGGGCCGGGCTGATGCCGCTCGCCGCCCAGCGGGCCCTCGGCGGGCAGCCGTTCGACGGCGGTGAGCACCCGGGCCACGGTGGCCTCGTCGGTGCCGCGGACGTCGAGCCGCCCCGGGGTGATCCGGATCTCGACCTCGGGCACGATGAGCTGGGCCAACGGTGCCGCCGTCCGGCGGCGCACGGCGCGCCCCGCGGTGTGGCCGCCCTCCCCGGCGCTGACGCGCTGGCCCGGGGGCCGGCCCGTCCCGGGACCGTCCGGGCCGTCCGAGCCGGCACCAGTGGCGAACTCGGTGGCGAACTCGAAGGCGACCCAGCCGTAGGCCCGCCAGTCGACCACGGGGAAGGTCGCGGCCAGCTGTGCCAGCTCGACGGCCGGGGGGCGGGTCACGGGCCGGTTGGTCTGGCGGTCGCCGTAGTGGACCACCACCCGGTCACGGTGCAGGGTCACCCCGCACAGCGCCCCGCCCGCGTACCACCAGGCGCCGTCACGTTCGTAGAGCACGCACTGGTCGAACAGCCGGGCGGCGGCCAGACCGGTCGCGCAGGCCGCCGGGTCGGCGGGGCCGGTCACCGACCACGAGCGGTAGGACGCCGGTGTCGGGGGCAGGATCGTGGTCTCGATGCGGGTCCTCACCGATCAGCCCTGCCGCCGGTGGAGACGGCCGGTTCCGGCACGGCCGCGGGGTCGGGCACGGGCGCGGTGGTGGATCCGGAGGCGGCGGTGGAGGCGGTGGTGGAGGCGGATTCGGTGGCCGCCAGTGACCGCTTGTCGACCTTGCCGACGGCGGTCAGCGGAAGTACGTCGACGACCCGCACCCGCTCCGGCGTCTTGTACGCGGCGAGGCCCCGCTCACGCAGGAAGGCGGCGACGTCACGGGCGGTCGGCGGTGGCCCGTCGCAGACCAGGAAGGCGACCGGGCACTCACCCCACTTCAGGTCCGGGACGGCGACCAGCGCGGCGTCGACGACATGCGGGCAGGCCCGCAGATGCTCCTCCACCTCGACCGCCGCGATCTTGTCACCGCCCTTGTTCACCTGGTCCTTCACCCGGCCGACGACCTGCAGGTGGCCGCCGGGGAGCTGGCGGACGAGGTCACCGGTCCGCAGCATGCCGTCGGCGGTGAAGGCGGTGCGGTTGTGCGCCTCGGCCCGGTAGTAGCCGCGCAGCGTGCACGGGCCGCGGGTCAGCAGTTCGCCGACCTCGCCGGGTGGGACGGGCCGGTCGTCGGCGTCGGCCACGACGATCTCGTCGGCCGGGGACATCGGCCGCCCCTGGGTGGTGTGCCGCAGCTCGGCCGGGTCGTCCGGCCGGGTGTAGCAGACGAGGCCTTCGGCCATGCCGTACACCTGCTGCACCGGGACGCCGAGCGTCGCCTCGGCGCGGGCTGCGAGGTCGTCGGGGATCCGCGCGCCGCCGACCTGCAGCAGCCGCAGGCTGGACAGGTCCGGCCGGCTGATGGCGAACTCGTCGAGCCAGTAGGGGACCAGCGGCGGGGTGAGCGCCACGGCCGTGGCCCGCTCCCGCTGGACGAGGCGCAGCGTGGTGGTGGGGCTGGGGTCGCGGGCCAGGACGACGGTGCCGCCGGCGACGAGGGTGCCCAGCACGCCGGGTGAGCTGAAGGCGAAGTTGAACCCGACCGGCAGCACGACCAGGTAGACGGTGTCGGCGCCGAAGCCGCAGGCCTCGGCGGCGCCACGGGCGGCGAGCAGGTAGTCGTCGTGGGTGCGGGGCACCAGTTTCGGGGTGCCGGTCGTGCCGCCGGACAGCAGCAGCGCGACGAGGTCGTCGGGGGTCGGGGCCCGGCCGCCGACGGCCGGGCGGGTCGGTGGGCCGGCCCGTTCTCCCTCGTCCAGCAGCGCGGGCCAGCCGGTCACGGCGGCGGTGCCGCCCGGGCTGTCGGCGTGCGCGCCGACGACGACCAGCAGCGGCGGTCTGTCCAGGCCCGCGCAGGCCTGCTCGGCGAGCTCACGGAGGTTCACCCGCCCGGCACGCTCGGCGACGACGTAGGCCGCGGGTTCGGCGACGCCGAGCAGCGCCCGGATCTCCGCCAGCCGGTGGCCGGGCATCGCGTGCACGGGGACCGCGCCCAGCCGGGCCAGCCCCAGCCACAGGTGCACGAACTCGGCCCGGTTCGGCAGCTGGACCAGGACGCGGTCGCCGTGGCGCACACCGCGGGCGGCGAAGCCGGCGCAGACCTGGTCGGCGATGGCGTCCAGGTCGGCGTACGTCCACCGGGCCGCGCCGTCGACGAGCGCGGTGCGCCCGCCGTGGCTGGCGGCGAGGTCCCGCAGCAGATCACCGACGGTGCGCCCGGCCCACAGTCCTGCCTGCCGGTACCGGGCCGCGATCGGCTCCGGCCAGGGTTCCCAGCCCTCGCGCACTGCACCGCCTCCTCGCAGAAATTTTTCCCCGATCAACCCAACGCGGACTACTGTAAATGAAAACCATGTTCATATGTAGCAATCAGGTAGTTCGGAAGTAACCGATGTGCAGCACTTCGGTAACTGACGGGCATACCGGTGCATCGGTCCAGCACTCCGGAAGCTGAGGATCATGAATGTCGACGAACTGATCGCAGATCTCGCGGCCGAGGACATCGCGATCTGGCTGGAGGCCGGCGAGCTGCGGTTCCGGGCGCCACGCGGCGCGATGACCCCGCAGCGGCGCGCGGTGCTGCGCGAGCACCGCGAGGCGATCCGGTCGCACCTCGCCGACGACCGCGTCCCGCAGGTGACCGGCAGCGACGAGGCACACCGCCACGAGCCGTTCCCGCTCTCGGACCTGCAAGCCGCCTACCTGGTCGGCCGCGGCGACCTCTACGAGCACGGCGGGGTCGCCTGCCACGCCTACATCGAGCTCGGCTACCCCGCGGAGCTCTCCCCCGACCGGGTGAGCGCCGCCTGGGACGCCCTGGTCACGCGGCACGACATGCTGCGCGCCCTCGTCCACGCCGACGGCTACCAGGTGGTGCTGGCCGATCCGCCGCGTACGCCGATCGACGTCGCCGACCTGCGCGGCCAGGGCCCCGACGCGGGCCGGGCACGGATCGAGGCGGTGCGCGCCGAGCTCAGCCACCGGGTCGCCCGCACCGACCGCTGGCCGCTGTGCGTGCCCCGGATCACCTGGCTGGACGACGCCCTCGTCGTCCACCTCTCCCTCGACCTGCTGGTCGTCGACTACGCCAGCGCACAGCTCCTGCTGGCCGAACTCGACCGGCTGTGTACCGACGGCGGCGCGGGTAGCGGCACCGACGCCGCCCTGCCGCCGCTGGCCGTGACCTTCCGCGACTACGTGCTCGCCCGCCGGGCCGTCAGCGAGACCGCCGGCTACCAGCGCGACCGCGCCTACTGGCTCGGACGTCTCGACACCCTGCCCGCCGCGCCGGAGCTGCCCGCCGCGCCGCAGCCCACCGAGGACACAGCCACCGGACGCCCCACCACCGGGGACACCGCCACCGGGGACACCGCCACCGAGGCGGCCCGGTTCGACCATCTGGAGCACCTGCTGACCGCGGCCGAGTGGGACCGGCTGCGCGAGACCGCCCGCTCCCACGGCCTGACGGTGTCCGCGGTGCTGCTCACCGCCTACGCCGAAGTGATCGGCAGATGGAGCCGGAACACCCGGTTCACCCTGAACCTGCCGGTCTTCCAGCGGCTGCCCGTCCACCCCGACATCGAGGCGGTCGTCGGCGAGTTCACCGCCGTCGAGCTGCTCGCGGTGGACCTCACCGAGCCCACGGGCTTCGCCGAGCGGGCCACGGCCGTCTCCGCGCAGCTCATCGAGGACCTCTCCCACCCGCTGTTCACCGGCAGCGAGGTGCTCGCCGAGCTGGCGCACCGCACCGGGCAGCGCCCGCTGATGCCGGTGGTCTTCACCAGCACCCTCGACACCGCGCCGCAGTCCGCGGCCGCGAGCACCGTCCGGTACGCGATCAGCCAGACGCCGCAGGTCTGGGTCGACTGCCAGGTGATGCCCCGCGCCGGCGGGCTGTCGCTGTCCTGGGACGTCCGCCGCGGGGTCCTGCCGGACGGGCTGGCCGAGGCCGCCTTCGGCTCCTACGTCGAGGCGGTGCGCCGGCTCGCCGCGGACCCGGCGGCGTGGACGGGCCCGGCCCCGGTGACACTGCCGGACGCCCAGCTCGCGGTGCGCCGGGCGGTGAACGACACCGAGGGTCCGGTGCCGGGCGGGCTGCTGCACGAAGGGGTGCTGGCCCAGGCCGCGCGGACCCCGGACGCCGCCGCCGTGACCTCGGCGCGGCGAGCCCTGACCTACCGCGAGCTCGCCGCCGAGGCGCGCGCCGTCGCCGACCGGCTCACCGCCGCCGGGGTCGGGCCGGCCGAGCCCGTGGCGGTCGGCATGGACAAGGGCTGGGAGCAGATCGTCGGCGTGCTGGGGGTGCACCTGGCCGGTGCCGCCTACCTGCCGGTCGACACCAGCCAGCCGGCCGCCCGGCGTGCGGCGATCCTCGCCGACGCCGGGGTGCGCCTGCTGCTCACCCAGCCGTGGCTGGCCGAGTCCGCGGGCTGGCCGGCCGGCATCGAGGTCCTCGACGTCACGGCGCCCACCGACACCGACCTACCTGACGCGACCGGCGCTGCCCAGCCGGGCGAGGCGGGCTTGGCGGCCGGGAACCCGTCGCCAGGGAACCCGTCGGCCGATCCGGACGACCTGGCCTACGTCATCTACACCTCGGGGTCGACCGGCACCCCCAAGGGCGTGATGATCAGCCACCGGGCGGCGCTCAACACGGTTGTCGACATCAACAGCCGGTTCGGGGTCGGGCCGGGTGACGCGGTGCTCGGGCTGGCGAGCCTCGGCTTCGACCTGTCGGTCTACGACGTGTTCGGCCCGCTGTCCGTCGGCGCGCGGCTGGTGCTGCCGGACGCCGACCGCCGCGCCGACCCGTCGCACTGGGCGGAGCTCGTCCGCGGCGCCGGGGTGACGATCTGGAACTCGGTGCCCGGCCAGCTGCAGATGCTCGCCGAGTTCCTGCGCTCCGCGCCCGAGGACGCGGCCGAGCTGCCGACGCTGCGCCTGGCGATGCTGTCCGGGGACTGGATCCCGGTGCCGCTGCCCGACGAGATCCGCCGCCTCGTGCCCGGGCTCGCCGTCGTCAGCCTGGGCGGCGCGACCGAGGGCGCGATCTGGTCGATCGCGCATCCCATCGGCGTCGTCGACCGCGGCCGGCCGAGCATCCCCTACGGCACGCCGCTGGCCAACCAGACCTTCCACGTGCTCGACCCCGCGATGCGTGACCGGCCGGATTGGGTGCCCGGCGAGCTGTACATCGGCGGGACGGGCGTCGCCCTGGGCTATCTCGGGGACGCCCGGCGCACCGCCGAGCGGTTCGTGGACCATCCGGTCACCGGTGAACGGCTCTACCGGACCGGTGACCTGGGCCGCTACCACCCCGACGGCACCATCGAGTTCCTCGGCCGGGAGGACGACCAGGTCAAGATCCGCGGCTACCGGATCGAGCTGGCCGAGGTGGAGACCGCCGTCCTGGCGAACCCCCAGGTCGGGGCGGCCGCGGTCGTCGTCGACGACGCCGGCCCGGCCGGGCGCCGGCTCGCCGCCTTCGTCGAGCCGGCCCACCTCGCCGACGACGACCTCCGCGCGGCCTACTTCCCCGCCGCGGAGGCGGCGGCGGTCGGCCACGACGCGGCCGAGGCGACGCACCACGACGCGAACACCGACCCGAACACCGACGACAGCGGCGCGGAACCGGTCGACCCGCAGGCGCTCGACCGGTTCCTGACCGCCATGGACGACGTCGCGCTCGGGCTGATGGCCCGCATCCTCGCCGACACCGGCCTGCCCGTGGAATCAGCGCCGCTGGATCCCGAGGCGGTGTGCGCGGCGATGCGGGCCACCCCGACCAGCGCGCATGTCGTCCGGCGCTGGCTACGGGCGCTCGTGGCCACCGGCCGCCTTGACCCGGCCACCGGAGGGCTCGCGGCGGGCACCGTGCCGGACGACGACCAGCTCGCCGCGCTGTGGAAGGAGCTGGACGACGCCGAGGCGGCGGTCTCCTACGGCACCGACCTGGTCGAGGTGATGCGGACCTGCGCCGCGCACCTGCCCGCGCTGATCAACGGTGAGCTCGACATCCGGGCACTGCTGTTCCCCGGCGCCGAGACCGACGTGCTCGCCGCGGCCTATCGGGACAACCTCGCCCTGCGGCACCTGCACCGCGGGGCGGTCGCGGCGGCCCGGCGGATCGCCGCGCTGCACGCCGCCGGGCCCCGCGCCGACGAGCCGCCGCGGGTCCTGGAGGTCGGCGGCGGGGTGGCGGCCACCACCGCCGAGCTGGTGCCGGCGCTGGCCGAGTTCGGCGTCGACTACCTCTACACGGACCCGTCGCGGTTCTTCGTCCGGGAGGCGGAGCTGCGCTTCCCCGAGTTCCCCTGGGTCCGGTTCGCGGTGTTCGACCCGGCGGTGGACCCGCGCCCGCAGGGGCTCGCCCCGAACTCCTTCGACGTCGTCGTCTGCCCCAACGTGCTGCACAACGCCACCGACATCCCGGGCATGCTGGCGGCGCTGACCGAGCTGCTCGCGCCGGGCGGCTGGCTGCTGGTCATGGAGAACGCCCGGGACGACCACCACCCGCTGCTGGTCTCGCTGGAGTTCCTGGAGGCGACCTCCGGCCCCCGCACCGACCTGCGGGCCGCCGCCGGCCAGTCCTTCCTGACCGACCCGCAGTGGGCCGCGGTGCTCGCGGACGCGGGTGCCGACGTCGCCGCGGCGCTGCCGCACGCCGACCATCCGCTGCACCGCACCGGCCAGCGCCTCTTCCTGGCCCGGGCGAAGACCGACCGGGCGCCGGTCAGCCCGGTGACGCTCGGCCGGCACACCGCCGACCGGCTACCGGAGTACATGGTCCCCGCCGTCTGGCAGGTCGTCGACGCGCTGCCGCGAACCGGCAACGGCAAGACCGACCGGGCCCGGCTCACCGGCTGGCTGCCGCGGGCCGACGGACCGGCGGCGCCGTCCACCCGCTCCGCGGAGCCGGCGGACGCGCTGGAGAGCCAGCTCGCCGGCCTGTGGGCCGAGCTGCTCGGGGTCGCCCGGATCGGCCGGCACGACGACTTCTTCGCCCTCGGCGGCGACTCGCTGCTCGTCGCCCGGATGGTCGGCCAGGTCCGCGAGCGGATCCCGGACGTCGTCGCGCTGGAGTGGGAGGTGGTGCTGCGCCACCTGCTGCGCCAGCCGACCGTCGCGGCGCTCGCCGAGTTCCTGCGCGCGGCGACCGCCCTCGGCCCGGCGGGCCGGGACGGCGGCGCGGGCACGGGTTCGGGCGCGGGCTCGGGTGGGCCCGGCGGCGCCACCGGCTCCGCCCTCGTCGAGCTGCACGGGGACGGTCTCGCCGACCCGGCCGCACCGATCACCGTGCTGGTGCATGCCGGCACCGGCACGCTGATGCCCTACCGCGCGCTCGTCACCGAGATCCGCCGGCGCTCCGCGGGCACCGCCGCCCTGATCGGGCTGGAGGTGCCCGACCTGGCCGCCTACCTGGACGCGGAGCCCACCGGGCAGGTCGAGGCGCTCGCCGCCGGCTACGTGCGCGGCCTGCTCGACCTCGCCCGGGACACCGCCGGCCACCGGGAGATCCACCTCGTCGGCTACTGCCTGGGCGGCCTGATCGCCCTCGAGGTCGCCCGCGGCCTCGCCGAGGCCGGGGTCCCACCCGCGTCGCTGACCGCGATCAGCTCGCACAGCCCGCGGTTCCGCCTCGACGACGCCCTGCTCGCCGAGTACTCGTTCGCCGTGATGATGGGCATCAACCCGCCCGACATCGGTTTCCCCGCGGACGAGACGGAGGTCGCGCGGGCCAGCGAGGCCGTGCTCGCCGAGACCCCCGGCGTGCTGCGCGACGGCGGGATGGCCGAGCTGGACGGGCCGTTCGCCGACGTCGCGACCCGGTTCCGCGAGCTGGCCGATCTGCCGCGCGAGGAGCGCGTCGAACGGATGTGCCGGACGGTCCCCGCCTCCGCCGGCATGTACACGCCGGAGCACATGACCCGGCTGCTGCGCACCTTCCAGCAGAGCGTGTTCTCGATCAGCCGCTATCTGCCGGAGCCGTACGCCGGTGACGTCACGTTCCTGCGCCACAGCGGGACGTATCCGTTCCCCGGTAGCAAGGAGGCGGTGACCGCGCAGTGGGAGGAGGTCTGCCTCGGCGACCTGCGCATCATCGACGTCCCCGGCGACCACTTCACCTGCCTGTCCGTCGAGCACTCCCCCGGCGTGCTGCGGCTGATCGGCGAGCTCACCGCCGGCGCGGTGACCCGATGAGCGGTGACCAGGTGAACGGTGACCAGATGAGTGGCGATCCGGTGAGCGGCCGGACCGTCGGTGTGCTCGGCGCGTCCGGCATGGTCGGCCAGGGTGCGGCCGTCGAGCTGCGCCGGCTCGGTGTCGACCGGCTGCGGCTCGGCGCCCGCCGGCCGGACGCGCTGCGCCGGCTCGTCGACGACCGCCTCGGCGGCCACGGCGAGGTGCGCCCGGCCGACGCGACCGACCCGGAGAGCCTGGCCGCGTTCTGCACCGGCTGCGACATCGTGATCAACTGCGCCGGGCCGACCTACCAGCTGAAGGAGACCGTCGCGGCCGCGGCCGTCGCGGCCGGCGCGCATTGTGTCGACGTCGCGGGCGACGACCCGGCCCACGAGCGGATGGTCGCGCGGGGGCTGGCCGGCACCGACCGCGCGGTCGTGTTCTCCGCCGGCGTGCTGCCCGGGCTGTCGAGCATCATCCCGCGCTGGCTGGCGCGCGCCTTCGACCGTCCCGAGACGCTGACCGCCCACGTCGGCGGCCGGGAGCCGTGCTCCCCGGTGGTCGCCGCGGACATGCTGCTGTCGCTGCGGACCGGCGGTGCGGACGGGGCCGCGTTCGGCGAGGCGCTGGCCGCCTGGCGGGCCGGCCGCCGCCGCTCCCGGGCGCTGCGGGCCACCGAGCGGGCCCGGGTGCCGGGCTTCCCCGGCCTGGTCGCCGCGACCCCGTTCCTGTCGGCGGAGACCGAACGCCTCGCCCGGGTCCTGGCCCTCACCGACGTCGACTGGTTCAACGTCCACCCGGGCAGCGCGGTGCGGGCCGAGATGCTGCGGCTGCCGCACTACCTGGCCGAGGCGGCGGGCTCGGCAGCCCCGGCGGGCTCGGCTGGAGCCGCCGATCCGGCCGCCACCACGGCCGGGGGCGGGGCTGGGGAGTCACTCGGCGTCCGGCTCGCCCGCGCCGCCGAGCTCGACCTCGCCGGGCGCAGCCCGTTCTACGCGATGGCCTTCGCGATGACCGGACAGACCGCGGGCGACCCGGCGAGGCGGACCGCCCTGCTGCGGACCGCCAGCAGCTACCACCTGACCGGCCTGGTCGGCGCGCTGGCCGCCCAGCACGTGCTCGCCGGCAACGTGCCATCCGGCCTGCACTTCGCCGCGGACGTCCTCGATCCGGATCTGGTCGTCGAGGGGCTGCGCGCCGCGTCGGCGTCGTTCTCCCTCTCCCTGACCGTCGCGGACTCCGCCCCCGCCTCCGGCGAGCGCCGTTCCCCGGCGGACGCCGGGGGCCCGGACCTGCCCGCGGAGGACCTGGTCGAGGAGGGCGTGCTGTGACACCGCCCGAGCAGTCCGGGCCATCCAAGCAGTCCGGGCCGGCCACGCGCCCGCTGCGGGTCGTGGTGTGCGGCACGAACTTCGGCCGGCTCTACGCCGAGGCGGTACGCGCGCTGCCCGAGCAGTTCACGCTGGCCGGGGTGCTCAGCCGCGGCAGCGCCTACTCCCGGGCCTACGCCGACCGGCTCGGGGTCACGCACCTCGACGCCGTCGAGAACGTGCCCGACGACGTCGACCTGGCCGTCGTCGCCGTCGGGTCGACGGTGTCCGGCGGGGCCGGCAGCGAACTGGCCGGCGCGCTGCTGCGCCGTGGGATCCACGTGCTGCAGGAGCACCCTGTGCACCCCACGGAACTGCTCGCCCAGACCCGGCTGGCCCGTACCGCCGGCGTGCAGTACCAGGTCAACACGCACTACCACCAGGTCGAGCCGGTCCGGCGCTTCCTCGACGCCGCCGCCCGGCTGCGCGCGGTCGAACCGGTCCGGTTCGTCGACGCGGCCACGTCCGTGCATGTCCTGCTGCCGCTGCTGGACATCCTCGCCCGGGCCCTCGGCGGGGTCCGTCCCTGGAGCCTGGAACCGACGGACGGCGGGACGGCCCCGGCCTCCACCGCCCCGGGGGCCGGGGGCCGGGGGCTGCGGGCGCTGGCCGGGCAGCTCGGCGGCGCCGCCATCCACCTGCGGGTGCACAACGAGCTCGACCCGCACGACCGGGACAACCAGGCGCTGCTGTGGCACCGGGTGGCGCTCGGCACCGACGCGGGGGTGCTCACCCTCGCCGACACCCACGGGCCGGTGCTGTGGAACCCGCGGCTGCACGGCCGGCGCGACGCCGACCGCCGGCTGGTGCTCGACAGCCCGGCCGCCGACTACCTGGACCAGCCCAGCACCGCGACACTGCCCGGCACCGAGCCGCTGCGGCAGCGCGACGTCGTCGGCGGGCTGTGGCCGCAGGCGATCCGGCGGACACTGCGCGCCTTCGCCGCCCGGATCGACACCGGTGCCGACCCACTGCCCGCGGCCCAGTTCGACCTGTCGGTCGCCCGGATCTGGACCCACGTCACCGGCCGGCTCGGCCCGCCGGACGCCGTCCGGGCCAGCGAGCCCCGGCGGGTCACCGCCGCCGACCTGGCCGGCGACCAGCCCGCCGGGGACGAGGCAGCCGAGGCGGCGGGCGACCGCGGGCGGGCCTCGGCGACCGGCGGTGCCGCCGGCACTGCCACCACCGCGCCGGCCGCGCCCGTCCCGCCCGCCACGGCGGAGCCGTACACCCCCACCGCCGAGTTCTTCGACCTGGTCGCGGCCGACCACGTCGGGCGCAACAGCGCCCCGCGGGTCGTGCGCGCGCTGCGCGGACTCGACCTGGGCCGCGGCCCGGTGGTCGAGGTCGGCGCCGGCACCGGGCTGCTCACCGAAGCCGTCGCCCGGGCCTTCCCGACCGTGGAGATCATCGCCTTCGAGCCGTCGGCGGGGATGCGCGCGGTGCTCTCCGGCCGGGTGATGCGCGACGACGACCTGCGGCGCCGGGTCACCGTCAGCCCGCTGGCCGCGCCGGATCTCGCCGCCGACCTGCCGGACTCGATCAGCGCCGCGCTGGTCTGCGGCGTCGCCGGTCACCTCGACGGCGAGCAGCGGCGGGCCACCTGGCGGGCGCTGGCCGAGCGGATGGCTCCCGGCGCGGCTATCGTCGTCGAGCTGATGAACCTGCCGGGCGCAACCCGGATCGAGCGGGCCCGCCTGGGCCGGGCGGACCTCGGCGAGCACTCCTACGAGTGGTGGTTCGAGGCCGAGCCGGCCGACCCCGTCCAGCCGAACGACAGCCCGCCGGACGAGGGCCTGATGAGTATGCGGACGACTTGGCGGGTGCTGCGCGCCGGTGAGCTCGTCCGCGAGGTCGACGACGCCTACCAGTGGCGGGTCGTCGACCTGCGGGCGCTCGCCGCGGAGGCCGGCCTCACCTACGGCCCGCCCGACGAATCGAACGCCCCGCACGCCACCACGATCGGGACGCTCGTCGTCCCGCGCCCCGCCCTGTCCGTCACCTCCTCCCATCCGTCCACCGAAAGGACCGCGCGTTGACCGGCCAGCCCACCGCCGAGCCCACCACCGTGGCGCACCCGCCCGCCGCCGGATCTCCCGCCGAGGCCGTCGGCACCGCGCCCGACGCGGGCACCGCCCCCGACGCGGGCACCGCGCCCGCCTTCCCCCTGCCGCGCACCTGCCCGTTCGCCCCGCCACCGGACTACGCGCGGCTGCGCGACGAGCAGCCGGCGTTCCAGGTCCGACTGCCTACCGGCGCGCTCGCCTGGGTGGTCAGCCGCTACGCCGACGTGCGGGCGCTGCTCGCCGATCCACGGGTCAGCGCGGACGCGCGGCACCCCTCGTTCCCGGCGATGGGTGTCGGGGAGCGGGAGACCGCCGCCCGCAACCGGCCGTTCATCCGGACCGACCCGCCGGACCACACCCGCATCCGCAAGATGTTGCAGGCCGAGTTCACGGCCCGCCGGGTCCGGGACATGGTGCCGGGCCTGACCGCCTTCGCCGAGTCGCTGGTCGACGAGATGATCGCCGCCGGCCCTCCGGTCGATCTCGTCTCCGCGTTCGCGAACCGGATGTCGACGGCGACCGTCCTCAACCTGATGGGAGTGCCCACCGACAACCTGGAGTTCTTCCGCGACGTCACCCGCATCTCCGGCGGCCGGGGCAGCACCGCCGAAGAGGCGCAGGCCGCGCTCGGCAACATGTTCCGGATGTTCAACGAGCTGATCGACCGCCGGCTCATCGAGCCGGGCGAGGACCTGCTCTCCCGGCTCGTGGTGAACCACCTCGCCACCGGCGCGGTCACCCGCCAGGAGCTCATGTCGACCATCGGCATCACGATCGTCGCCGGCCGGGAGACGACCACCAGCATGATCGCGCTGGGCACGGCGGTGCTGCTGGAGAACCCGGACCTCGCCACCGCGCTGCGGGGCGACCCGGAGCTGCTCGGGCCGACGGTCGAGGAGCTGCTGCGGCTGCTGTCGGTCGCCGACTCGATCCCGCTGCGCGTCGCCACCGCCGATCTCGACATCGGCGGGGTGCGGGTACCCGCGGGCGACGGCCTCATCCTGCTGCTCGCCGGGGCCAACCACGACCCCGACGTGTTTCCCGACCCGGAGCGCTTCGACCCGCACCGGACGAACCGCCACCATGTGGCGTTCGGTTTCGGGATCCACCAGTGCATCGGGGCGAGCCTGGCCCGGGCCGAGCTGGAGATCTCCTACCAGGTCCTGCTGCGCCGGTTGCCCGACCTGCGGCTCGTGGTGCCGGTCGCCGAGCTCGAGTTGCGTAACGACTCGGCGACGTTCGGCGTCGAGGCGATGCCGGTGGCCTGGTGAGCCTGGTGAGCCTGATGAACCAGCCTGGACGGGGGGCGCCGGCGGCGCACCCGACGGGCGCCGTCCGCCGCTACGCGCCACGCCCGGCGGCCAGGCTGCGGCTGGTCTGTTTCCCGCACGCCGGTGGCGGCGCGAGCAGCTTCCGGGCCTGGGCGGCGCTGCTGCCACCCACCGTGGAGCTGCTGGTCGTCCAGTACCCGGGCCGGGAGGACCGCTATCGCGAGCCCTGCGCCGTGGACCTGCACGGTTTCGCCACCGCGGCGGCCACCGACCTGCTGCGCTACGTCGACCGGCCGTACGCGGTGTTCGGGCACAGCATGGGCGCGGTCATCGGCTACGAGACGGCCCAGCGGCTGCGCTGGCACGGCCGCGCGGAACCGGTGCGGCTGATCGCCTCCGGCCGGCCCGCCCCCGACAAGGAGCTCGGCGGCACACTGCACCGCGCCGACGACGACGCGCTGTGCGCGGAGCTCACCCGGCTCGGCGGCACGGCGACGGAGGTGCTCGCCGATCCGGACGTGCGCCGGGCCGTCCTCGGCTACGTGCGCGCCGACTACCAGATGGTCGAGACCTACCGGCCCCGGCCCGTCGACCCACTGGCCTGCCCGCTGACGGTGTTCACCGGCGACACGGACCCGGAGTGCGACGAGGAGCGGGCGCGCACCTGGGAACGCTTCACCAGCGGCCGGTTCGGCGTGCACGTCTTTCCCGGTGACCACTTCTACCTGGGCCCTCAGCGTGGGCAGGTGGTGTCCACCCTGCTCGGTCTGCTCGACCCGGCGCTGGTCGGCGCGCACGCCGCCTGGCCCAGCACACCGTGACGGGGCCGCGCGGGCGTCGACAGCCCGGAGCTTTGGACGGAGATCACCGTGCGTGACTACTACTCACCGATGGCGGAGTTCTACGAACTGGTCGCCCGCCGGCAGGCAGCGGCGAGCGGACCGCCACTGGCCGCGGCGCTGAGCGCGCTGCCGGCCGGGATCGGCCCGGTCGTCGAGATCGGCGCGGGCACCGGCCGCCTCACCGAGGTCATCGCCGCCGCGCTGCCCACCGAACCGATCGTGGCGGCCGAGCCCTCGGCGACGATGCGCGCTGTCCTCACCAGCCGGGTGGCGTCGCGCCCGGAGCTGCGCGGCCGGGTGACCGTCGTCGACGGCGCCGCCCCCGGGCTGGCGCTGCCGCCGCGGATCGGCGCCGCGGTGGTCTTCGGCGTCGCCGGCCACCTGCCCGGCCCGGACCGGGCGACGCTGTGGCGCCGGCTGCGCGAGCGCCTGGCGCCCGGCGGCATCATCGTGGTCGAGCTGATGGGTGCCCGGACGCCCCGCGTCCTGCCCCCCACACTGACGGTGGCGGACACCGTCGGCCGGCAGCGCTACGAGTGGTGGGTGGAAGGCCGGCCCGGCGGGTCACCGGGCCTCATGCGCTTCACCACCACCTGGCAGATCTACCGCGGGGACAGCCTGGCCAGGGTCGTCGACGACTCCTACGACTGGTGGACGCAGGACCCCGCCGAACTCGCCGCGGAAGCCGGGCTGCACTGCGCGAACGTCAGCGGCGCCGCCGAGGGCACCTTCCGCGTCGTCGTCCTCACCGCCGCGAACCCACCGGCAAGCCCGCCGGCAGACGCGCCGCCGCCGCGAGGGACGCACGGAATCGACCCGCCACCGCCGGACGTCAGGCCGAGCCGCCGTGCGGGCCTCGCGTCCTGACTTTTCAGGCTCGCCCTTCAAGCTCGCCCCAGGCCTGCCCAAGCCTGCCGCCCAAGCTCGCCCTTCAAGCTCGAAACGAGGACACGAACGGTGACCACATCAGCCCCCGAGGAATACGACGTCATCGTGGTGGGCGGTGGCCCGGCCGGCTCCACCGCCTCAACCCTGGTCGCCCGCGAAGGCCACCGGGTCCTTCTCCTGGAGAAGGAGGTGTTTCCGCGCTACCAGATCGGTGAGTCGCTGCTGCCCGCGACGATCCATGGAATCTGCCGGCTGCTGGGCGTGGCCGAACAGGTCGAACAGGCGAAGTTCATGCCCAAGCGCGGCGGCAGCTTCCGGTGGGGCACCAACCCGCAGCCGTGGAACTTCCTGTTCGCGCTCTCCCCCCAGCTCTCCGGCCCGACGTCGTTCGCCTACCAGGTGCGCAGGGCCGACTTCGACGACATTCTGCTGCGCAACGCCGCCAGGAATGGCGTCGACGTGCGGGAGGGTGTCGACGTCCGCGAGGTTCTACGCGAGGGAGGCCAGGTACGCGGCGTCCGCTACCTCGACGGCGAGGGGGTCAGCCACACGGCGACGGCGACATGGCTGGTCGACGCCTCGGGCAACAAGAGCGCGCTCTACAAGGAAGCCGGTGGTGACCGGCACTACTCCGAGTTCTTCAAGAACATCGCGTTGTTCGGCTACTTCGAGGGCGGAAAGCGGCTGCCGGGCCCGGACGCCGGCAACATTCTCTGCGCCGCCTTCGACGAGGGCTGGATGTGGTACATCCCGCTGTCGGACACGCTGACCAGCGTGGGCGCGGTGGTCAGCCGCACCCAGGCCGACCAGCTACGCGGTGACCAGGAGGCGGCCCTGTGGGGTTTCGTCAACCGGACATCGGTCGTCCGCGAGATGATGTCCGACGCGACGCGGGTCACCGAGGGAATGTACGGTGAGCTGCGCACCCGCCGGGACTACTCGTACACCAACACCAGGTTCTGGGCACCCGGCATGGTCCTGGTCGGTGACGCGGCCTGCTTCATCGACCCGGTCTTCTCCACCGGTGTGCACCTGGCCACCTACGGCGCGCTGCTCGCCGCCCGGTCGATCAACAGCGTGCTGGCCGGCGACCTCACCGAAGAACGCGCGTTCGGCGAATTCGACGGCAGATACCGCCGGGAGTACGGCGTTTTCCACGAGTTCCTCACCGCCTTCTACGACATGCAGGCGAACGAGGGCTCCTATTTCTGGAAGGCCCGGAAGGTCACCGAGGAGAACTCGACCGACCTGGAGGCATTCGTCACGCTGGTCGGCGGCGTGTACTCGAAGGAGGCCGCGCTCACCGGAAGAAGCGGCGAGTCCGCCACCCTGGCCGAACGGTTCAACCGCTCCGCGGCCGACCTCGCCGACGCGGCGGAGAAGACCGGCACCATGCAGACCGAGTCGGGTGAACGCATGTACCACCTGTTCGGCGCGCCCGTGGTCGCCGATGTCATGCAGGAGATGAACCAGATCCAGGCACGCGGCCTCCGCGGCGAGGCGACCAGGGAATCACCGATCCTCAAAGGCGGTCTCGTTCCCTCCAGAAGCGGCCTGCGCTGGGCCGAGGCCGCGCGCTGAACCCGCGGGCTGGATCCGCGGGCTGAATCCGTGCGGATCACGGCGGAACTCACCGCGGCCCCAACCCTGGACGAGGCGATGGGAGGTACCCGCATGCGGGACGGAGATCTGCGCGGCCTGATCACTCTGGTGGTCGGCGCGGCCGGTGGGATCGGCGGTGCCGTCGTCGAACTGGCGGCCCGCGAGGGCGCCCGGGTGGTCGCGGCCGACCGCGACGAGCCGGCCGCGGCACGGCTGGCGGAGCGGCTCACCGGCCAGGGGCCGGCAGTCGTCGCCCACGGGGTCGACGTCACCGACGAGGCGTCGGTGACCGCGCTCGTCGACAGCGTGGAGGCCGAACTAGGGCCGATCGACGCGCTCGTCAACTGTGCCGGGATGGTGCGCGTCGCCGACGTCGCGGCGACCACGGTCGCGGACTGGCGGACGATGCTGGAGGTGAACGCGACCGGGGTGTTCCTGGCCAGCCGGGCGGTCAGCGCCCGGCTGGCCTCACGACGGCGCGGGAGCATCGTCACCGTCGCCTCGGACGCGGCCGGCGTCCCACGCAGCGGGATGGCGGCGTACGCCGCCGCGAAAGCCGCGGCCACGCATCTCACCCACTGCCTCGCGCTGGAACTCGCCCCCGCCGGGGTGCGCTGCAACGTGGTCTGCCCCGGCGTGACGGACACTCCTCTGGCGCGGGCCGCCTGGCCGGGCCCGGACGGTCTCACCCGGGCGGCCGCCGCGACCCCGGAGCGGTTCCGCAACGCGATCCCACTCGGCCGGGCCGCGCGGCCCGGCGACGTCGCCGAAGCCGTCGTGTTCCTGCTGTCCGACCGCGCCCGGCACATCACCGGGCACAGCCTCTACGTCGACGGCGGTGCCGCGCTGCGCGGCTGAGGAGACACCACAGACCTCAGCGCATCCCTCTTCCCACTCTCTTTCCTCTTCCTTTCCTCTTCCCACTCTCTTTTTCTCGGTCCCTTTCCACCCAGATCGCTCACGTGTCCAGCAAAGCGGGCTGCCCGCACCGAGGAGGACAGTCACATGGCCCTTCCGCCCGTGCCGGACTATCCGATGCCGTCACCGAACCAGCTGCCGCCGAGCCGGGTCGACTGGCGCTGCACGCCGACCAGGGCCGCGCTCCTCGTCCACGACATGCAGGCTCACTACCTGGCGCCCTACCCGGAGACGGCCTCACCGAGACGGGAGCTGATCGCGAACACGGCTTCCCTGTGCCACGCGGCCCGCACCGCCGGAATCCCGGTGTTCTGGAGCGTGGCACGGCCCGCCGCCGACCGGGCCGAACGCGGCCTGCTCTGGGACTTCTGGGGCGCCGGCATGGCCGGCGACGGCGCGCGCCTCGTCGACCCGCTGGTCCCCTCCGCAGACGAGGGCACCATCGTCAAACACCGCTACAGCGCGTTTCACCGGACCAACCTGCTTCAGCGGCTCGCGGCGGCCGGACGTGACCAGCTGGTGATCTGCGGCGTGTACGCGCACATCGGCGTCTACGCGACGGCATGCGATGCCTTCATGTCCGACATCGCCCCGTTCCTCGTGGCGGACGCGGTCGCCGCGTTCAACCCGGACCAGCATCTCGGCGCGCTCCGGCTCGCCGCCGGCCAGTGCGCCGCGGTGCTGACCACCACGCAGATCCTGACCAGCTGGTCCTGAACAGCTTGTCCACCCCCAGGCCGATGCCGCCCAGGCGGTTCAGGGGTCAGCGGACGAGGCCGACGTGCAACAACGATATTGGGAGGGACGATAATGACCTCGGAAGACCAGATGCCAGCGACCGACGAGGACCGGCCAGACCGGGCGGACCCAGACCAGGCGATGGCGGCGTGGAAGGTCCTGGGGCCGCTCATGGACCTGGTGACCCCGATGGCGCTTCGTGTCGCCGCGACGCTGCGGCTCGCGGACTTCATGCCGGATGACGGTGCCGCCGACGGCGCCGCCCTGGAGGACCTGGCCGAACGCGTCGAAGCCGACCCGAACGCGCTGGCCCGCGTGCTGCGCCACCTGACCCAGCGCGGGATCTTCACGGAGCCAAGCCCGGGGAGGTTCGCGGCCAGCCCTGCCGCCGCACTGTTGCGGACCGGTGCGCTGGGGACCGCCTGGTTGGACCTGACGGGCTTCGGTGGCCAGATGGATCTGGCGTTCACCGGCCTCCTGCACACGGTGCGCACCGGCGAGCCGGCCTGGGAGCAGGTCTTCGGCCAGCCGTTCTGGCCCTACCTCGACGCCAATCCCGCGATCAGGGCCTCCTTCGACGCGCTCATGGCGATCGAGGCCGGCAACACCGCCGTGGCGACGGGCTTCGACTGGTCGACGGTCTCGCACGTGGCCGACATCGGCGGTGGGACCGGCACGCTGATCGCCGAGGTGCTGCGCCACAACCCGCATCTGCGCGGCACCCTGGCCGACCTGCCGAAGACCGCGGCCCGCGCCCGGGAATACCTGGCCGGCCTCGGCCTGGACGACCGCTGCGAGGTCATCGGCCAGAGCTTCTTCGACCCGCTGCCCGCTGGCCGGGACGTCTACCTGCTCACCCGCGTCATCCACGACTGGGACGACGCCGCCGCGAGCGCGATCCTGCGCCGCTGCGCGGAGGCCGCGGGCACAGCCGGCCGGGTGCTGATCATCGAATCCGCCCCCAACCACGACCCCGCCGGATTCGCGGAGATGGACCTGCGCATGCTCGTCCTCGCGGGCGGTCGTGAGCGCACCCTCGACGACTACTCCGCCCTCGCCACCGACACCGGCCTCCGCATCAACAAGATCCACGACCAGGTAGAGCGTTACATCATCATCGAGTGCGTCCCGGCCTAGCCGCCGCCTACGCAGGCCAGCCG
>NZ_CDXDOR010000041.1:0-5663 GCF_978021225.1 Frankia sp. CeTa3Moorea
GCCCGGAGGGCCAGGGCCGGCCGGACCGCTCCAGGGCTTCGGACTCCAACACCCGGTACGGCAACGCCGGGTACGGCGGATCGCCGCGTGCGGGCGATGCGGGATCCGGTAGTTCCTCCAGCTCCTCTTCCTCCTCCTCGGCTTCCTCGTTCGACCGCCGCCCGGGTGGGGCTCGGCGTCCGGAGGGGACCGGCGGTGGGCGTGCCCCGGCGGCTGGCGGTGAGCGCTTCTCCCGAGCCGACGGCCCGCGCGGTGACCGGGGCGCGAACGGCCCGCGCGGTGACCGGGGCGCGAACGGCCCGCGCGGTGACCGGGGCGCGAACGGAGCCTCCGCCCGCAACCGGGGTGCCGCCGAGGCAGCTTGGCGCGAGCGTCGAGGTCGGCCGGGCGCGGAGGAGACCGGTCGGTCCGGAAGGCCGACTAGCCGTCCCGACCACGGCAGACCGGGGCGCGACTCCTCGGTATCCCATCGGCCCGGGCAGGCCCGGGCCAGCAGCGACGGCCCGCACCCCCGGCACGACGGCCCTGAACGGCCGACTCACGGCAGAGTCTGGCGTTCCGATGGCGACCGTCCCGCGGGTACGCGCTCGGCCGGCCTGCGGCCCGGCGGCGATCGAGGCCGGAAGTCCCGGGAGTCCCGGGAGACGCGGGAGTCCCGGGACACCAGCGGTGGAGGGGCCCGCCGCGACGGCTCCGCTCGCGCCGAGCACCGCGGCCGGCCGTTCACCGAGGCTTCCAGGCCCGGGGGCGGCGGCCCCCGCGGCGGCCGTCCGACCGGGCCGGGCCGGCCCGACAGAACTGACCGGGCTGGCCGGACAGATCAGACTGAGCAGGGCAGCCGGCGGGCCCGGGTGCCGGCTCCGCCACTTCCCGACGAGGCCCGCGCGGACCTGCTGGACCACGACGTGCGCCGCTCCCTTCGGGGCCTGCCGTCGTCGCTCGCCGACACGATCGCCCGCCATCTCGTCGCAACCGCCCTGCTGCTCGACGACGATCCCGCCCGCGCGCTTGCCCACGCCCGCGCCGCCGCCGATCGAGTGCCACGCCTGCCCGCGGTGCGCGAGGCGGTCGGTATCGCGGCTTACCACGCGGGGGAGTACGCGACGGCCCTGGTGGAACTTCGGGCCGCTCGTCGGATGGACGGTTCCGCGCACAACCTGCCGCTGATGGCGGACAGCGAACGGGGGCTGGGCCGGCCGGAGCGTACCGTCGCCTACCTGCGGGATCCGCAGATCGACCAGCTTGATCCGGCCGCTCGGGCGGAGATGCTCATCGTCGTCTCCGGGGCCCGCCGGGACCTCGGTCAGCCGGAGGCCGCCGTCGTGTTGCTGCGGGATCTGGCCACGGCCAAGATGCCGCCCGCGCCGTGGACCGCCCGTCTCTGGTACGCCTATGCCGAGGCGCTGCTTGCCGCCGGTCGTCCCGAGGAGGCCGCACGCTGGTTCACCTCCACGGCGGCGATCGACGAAGGAGAGACTGACGCCGACGCCCGCGCGTATCTGATCATGACTGGTCGGCCTCTCCCCGAGGAGAACGAGGAGGCTGCGCGGGACGGCGCGGATCTCCTGCTCTCCGATCGGGCCGATCCCGGCGCGGACGCCGGGACCGAGGCGAATACCGAAGCGAATGTCGATCAGGACGTTACCGGCCATGATTTTACTGATCATGGTGACGCCCCTGGCCCCGGCCTCGAGACCGAGGGGACGAAGACCGAGGGGTAGGACCGTCCGGCCGAGGGCCACTCCGCCCGCGGTATCCGTAGGTCTGCGGGGAGGTGGGTCCGCGGTGGAGACGGACAGTACCTACGCCGGTCATGCGTACGCCGGTCAGTCGTCGAGTGGACGCAGCACGAGTCCGGTGCGCGGCTTTGGGGTGAACAACGTCGACTTGCGCGGCATCCGCTCGCCGGCCTCGGCGACGGCCGCCACATCGGCGATCGGGGTGGGGTTGAGCAGCAGCGCGGTACCTCCCGCCGCAGCCGCCGCGGCGATCGCGGCCGGCGCGTCGTGGTGGTAGTCGACCACGCCCACCGTGTCCGTCAACCCCCAGACGTCCACGATCAACGCAAGATGAGTGACGGTGACGTCGAGTCCACGGAAGGCCGCCGACCGTTCGGGGGGCAGGCTACGCGCGAGCAGGTCGGGGTCGGGCTCGGTGAGCAGGTAGGCCGCGGTGCCGTTGGTGACCACGAATGCGTGCCCGCCCTGCCCGGCCTTGGCCAGCTCCTCCACCAGCGCGTCCGAGTCCGCGCCTGCCGGCCCCACGCCACCGGCATCCCCGGCAGCGGTACCGCCCTCGCCGGGCCCGGCGAGCTGACGCACGGTGAACACCTCG
The DNA here is from genome assembly GCF_978021225.1 of Frankia sp. CeTa3Moorea. Lineage (NCBI taxonomy): Bacteria > Bacillati > Actinomycetota > Actinomycetes > Frankiales > Frankiaceae > Frankia > Frankia sp. CeTa3Moorea. The sequence goes on from NZ_CDXDOR010000041.1 coordinate 2,335, forward strand.
GCGGCCCGCCGCACTGCCTCGGCGAGCCCGAGACCACGCACCACCCGGTGGATGGCGTGCACCTGGGGCCCCGAGACGGTCGCGTCGACGAGGAAGGCCAGACCGAAGTCCCAGGGACCCGAACCATCCCCGGCGGCGTGCCGTTCCGCCTGGTACTGGCGGTAGGTGGCGTACCGATGGTGGCCGTCTGCGATCATCGCGCGCCGGGGCAGTAGGTCCGCGGCGATGGCGGTGAGGACCGCCGGATCGTCGATGGCCCAGAGCCGGTGCGTCACCCCGTCGCCCGTGGACGTCTCCACCAGCGGCGTCGTGGCGACCACCATCGAGACCACCCGGCTGGTCTCGCCGCCGCCGGCGTAGAGCAGGAAGATCGGTTCCAGGTTCGCGCGGGTCGCGCGGGTCAGCGCCAACCGGTCTGAGACCGGGCCCGCCATGGTGTTCTCATGCGGGAGGATGATCCCCGCATCCGGATCGGTCAGCGCGACCGCCCCGATCAGCCCGCGCTGGGCATGGCCGGCCTGCTCCTCCTCGTAGACGTAGACGGAGGCCTTCTCGTCGCGACGCAGCACCCCGCTGTCCAGCCATGCCCGCAGCGTGCGGGCGGCCCCGTCGTAGTCCTCCCCGGGGAGGATGAGCCGTACCACGTTGTGCTCGTCGCGCGCCTGGAGTTCCGCCCGCTCGGCGTCGTCGATGACGTCGTAGGGCGGGGAGGTCAGCGGGGCGAGGTCCGGCCCGGAGGACGGAAATCGTGCGGCCCGGAACGGGGCGAGCACGAGACCCGCCGGGGCGGGAACGGGACGATCGGCGTCAACCATGAGCCGCATCGTAGGGCCCCGAGAGCGCGGACCCGGTGTGACCCGGGAGTGCCCTCGCCACTGACCGCCCGTGTTCCGGCCGGCCCAACCGGGCGAGAGGAACATTTCACCACCTTTACGTAGTGCGAGCGTGCCATCGGAGCGGCGGGACGGTGGACAGCGCACACCTGATCGTTATGGGGATCTCGAGGTACGTCGGGTGGCTTTGCGGCGACACTGGAGCTGCGGACCTCGAGGATGTGCCTGGTGCCTGCGGTGGCGGAGCCGGACGGAGTGATTCCGGATCCGGAGGTGTTCCTCGGGTGAGAGGCGGTGATGCGCACCGAGGGCGCCACGGTGCGGCGGAGCCCGGCGCGAGGCCCGTGCCCGGTGCTCAGGATTGGCGAGGCGGCAGATGATCATCCGTGTAGTGGAGGTGAAGATGTCCGAGGAGACCGGCCCTCCGGGGGATGTACCGGACGAGATGCCCGGTGGGCTGCCCGCCCGCGGACGACGTGATAGATCCAGCTCGGTGCCGTCCGAGGTGACGTCCTGGGGGGATGACGGTGCGGACCGGTCCCGGCCGGGACCGGCGGGTGAGGTCTACGACTGGTACACCCGGGGGATGGCGCTGCTCGGCCACGGGGACGCCAATGCCGCGGTGCAGCTGCTGGCCCACGCCGTCGCGGCCGAACCCGCCTCGCCGAGCGTGCGGGAGGCGCTGGCCCGGGCGCAGTTCACCGCCGGTCAGTACGGCGCGGCCCGGGAGACCTTCGCCTGGATCGTGGATCGGCATCCCACCGACGACTACGCCCAGTTCGGCCTCGGGTTGTCCGCCCGCAAGATCGGTGATCTTCGGGTAGCCGTGGAGCATCTGGCGCTGGCCGTGGCGATGCGTCCCGACATCCGACACTACGATGTCGCGCTGCGTGGCGCCCGCGCGGCGTTGGCCCGAGCGTGACCCGGCCGGCCGCCGTGCCCGCGGACGAGACCACGTCAGTCAGCTCTTCGTCAGTCAGCCCTTCCGCGGTCTCCTCCGCTTCGTCGTCCTCCGTGTTTTCTGGTTTCTCCGTGCCTTCCGGCGGCTTCCCCGGGCCGTTGCGTGGGACGGACCGGCCGCTGGCCGATCTGTTCGACGTCGCCCTGATGGATCTTGACGGTGTCGTCAACCGTGGGGGCGCCGCCGTGCCGCACGCGGCGGACACCATCGCCGCCGCGGGCCGCCGGGGGATGCGCACGGTGTACGTCACGAACAACGCACTGCGCCCGCCGGCCGAGGTCGCCGCCCGCCTGCGCGGCTTCGGCGTGCCGGCGCAAACCGAGGACGTCGTCACCTCGGCGCAGGCAGCGGCGCACGTCCTGGCTGAACGGCTGGGCACCGGATCTCGGGTGCTCATTACCGGAGGGCGGGGACTTCGACAGGCGGTGACGGAGGAGGGCCTGGTCCCGGTGGACTCGGCCGAGGACGATCCGGCGGCGGTGGTCCAGGGGTTCGACCCAGATCTCACCTATGCCCGCCTCGCCGAGGCGGCCTATGCCATCCGGGCCGGAGCACTGTGGATCGCCAGCAACGCCGATCGCACCGTGCCGACCGAGCGGGGCGTCGCGCCCGGCAACGGATCCGTCATCGCCTTCCTGCGGGCCGCCACGGACCGCGAGCCGGTGGTGACCGGCAAGCCCGAGTTGGCGATGCACCGTGAGTCGATGCGGCGCAGCGGAGCCCGGACACCCCTCATCGTCGGTGACCGGCTCGACACCGACATCGAGGCCGGTCACCGGACGTCGACGCCGACCCTGCTCGTCTTCACCGGGGTGACGACCCCCGGGGACCTGCTCGCCGCTCCCGCTCCGCACCGTCCCAACTTCGTCGCCGCGGACCTGCGCGGGCTGCTCCGGGCGGCGCCACCGGTGAAGGCCGTCCCGGAGCTGGGGAACCACGCCTATCGTTGCGGCGCCTGGAGCAGCCGGGTCGAGGAGGGGACGCTGCACTGGTCGGGTGAGAGCCACTGGTCGGGTGAGAGCCACGGGCCGGGCGATGACGCGTCGGGTGGCGATCGTTCGGGTAGCGGGCATTCCGGTGGGAATGCGTCAGACTGGGATGTGCCGGGCGACGACACGTGGAACGGGGACGGCACCGACGGGCTGGACGGGCTGCGGGCCGCCTGCGCCACAGTCTGGTCCGCCCTGGACAGCGGCGTCGCCGTCCACACGATCGTGGCGCGACGCCCGCCGGGCTGCGAGGACCTGATGGCTCCGGAGCCCCGGGCGCTGGAGCCCGTGGCGCCCGCCTGAGTCCCGGCGCCCGCCTGAGTCCCGGTGCCTTGGAGCATCGTCGGCGAACAGGCGCATCGTCACAGCAGCGAGCGGACCCGCAGCAGATCCCGCACGCTCGCGTCCACCTTCAGCCGTCCACTGACCCAGGCGGTCATCGCGGGAAGCCTTCCCTCGGCGACCGCCACCAGGTCGTCGCTGTCCAGCGTCAGGATGATCTGGGCGTCGTCGCGGGTGCCCTCGCCGATGTGCCGCAGGCAGCCG
>NZ_CDXDOR010000041.1:5808-8883 GCF_978021225.1 Frankia sp. CeTa3Moorea
CGAGATCGGGGATACGGCAGACGATGACGCGATCCGGGGCACGGGGGGGACGGCCGTCGGCGGAGAGCCCATCCAGGCGGGCGGCGAGAGCATGGAGCGCGGCCTCGCACTGCGACCTGTCGGCCATCCCGGCCGGTCCTCCTCTCGGCCTGTTCGACCTGTGCCCCTCTCGGCCCGGCGTGTCCGGGACACTAGCGTGGGAGTAGGTGTTCCGGGCGGGACGACCCGCGTGGTGGGCGAGTTTACACCGGTTGCGAGCCGATCTCCGGTGGTCCTGACGGACCCGGGGTGAGGTCCCGGGCCGGCCGAGGGCGGATCCGGCCGGACGAGGAGTGGACAGGACATGAGATTCGTCGCATGACGCACGCCGCCAGGGTCCGTCGCGTCAGCGGCCGTGAGTGCGGGAGGCTGACAACGTGAACACCGAGAATCTGCCCGCCGAGGTTCGCGACGCCCTTGGCCGGCTGGACATGCTCGACGTCCTACCGACGGCCGCGCATGTCGAGGTCTTCGAGGAGATAAACCGCCGGTTGGCCGGGGCACTGGCGGACCTGGATGGGAGCGCTGACCAGGTTAAGGGCGCTGACCACGTCAAGGGCGCTGGGGGCGCGGCCGGGCCGGGCGTGCCCGTTCCGGCGCGTTCCGGGGCGCGTCCCACGGGAGGGCCGCGGCCCGGGCCGGGCATGATCCGGCCGGTGCGGTGAGTCGCTCCGGGGTCACGATGTCCCGCCGGACGCGTCTGGACAGCGAACTTGTCCGTCGTGGTCTCGCCCGGTCCCGGGAGCAGGCCGTTGCGGCGATCACCGCGGGTCGGGTGCTGGTCGGCGGCATTCCTGCCACGAAGGCCGCCACGGTGGTCGACGGATCCACCTCCATCGCGGTGACGAAGGGGGACGATCCCGGCTACGCCTCCCGCGGCGCGCACAAACTTCTCGGTGCCTTCGAGGCCTTCGGGGTCCCCGCACCGGAACCGGGGCCGGGTGTCGAAATCCCGCGTTCCACCGGCCCCACGCTGGTCGTGGCCGGTCGACGGTGCCTGGACGTCGGTGCCTCCACCGGCGGCTTCACCGACGTGCTGCTGCGGTACGGGGCGGCCTCCGTCGTGGCCGTGGACGTCGGCTACGGGCAGTTGCTGTGGCGGCTGCGCTGCGATCCCCGGGTCTGCGTGCTCGACCGCACCAACGCCCGGAACCTGACGCCCGCCGAGATCGGTGACCGCGTCGACCTGGTCGTCGGGGACCTGTCGTTCATCTCGCTGGCCCTGGTGCTGCCCGCGCTGCGCGCCTGCGCGGTCCCAGACGCCGATTTCGTGCTGCTGGTGAAGCCCCAGTTCGAGGTCGGCCGGGAGCGGCTCGGGCCAGGCGGGGTGGTGCGCGACACCGCGTTGCACGCCGAGGCGGTCCGCGACGTGGCCACGTCCGCAGCCATGCTGGATCTCGGCGTGCGTGGTGTCACGGCGAGTCCGCTGCCCGGCCCGGCGGGCAATGTCGAGTACCTGCTGTGGCTGGCCGCCGGGGCTCCACCGCTCGACGCGGACGTCCTGGCCGGGGCGATCGCCGCCGGCCCCGCCGGCCCCGCGGGATCGGGGCGTCGGGCATGACGCGGGAGATCCTCGTTGTCACCCATCCCCGCCGCTCGGTGGTCCGGGAGAGCGCCCATTGGGTCATCGAGGGCCTGGCCGCCGCCGGGGTGTCGCCGCGAGTGCTGCGGGACGAGGCGGAGATGCTCGACCTGACCGCCGCCAACATCGTGCCGCACGACGCCGACGCGGCCGTCGGGGTGGAACTGGTGCTGGTCCTCGGCGGCGACGGCAGCCTGCTGCGCGGCGCGGAGCTGGCCCGCACCGCTGACGCCCCGCTGCTGGGCGTGAACCTTGGGCACGTCGGGTTCCTCGCCGAGGCTGAACCCGACGCGCTGGCATCCACCATCGAGCACGTCGTCCGCAAGGACTACACGGTCGAGGAACGCATGACGGTCGACGTCACGGTCCGGCGGCGTGGCGAGGTCACCTATACCGGCTGGGCGCTCAACGAGATGTCCCTGGAGAAGGCCGAGCGCGCTCGGATGCTGGAATGCGTGCTGGAGATTGACGGGCGTCCGCTGTCCCGGTGGGGATGCGACGGGGTGATCTGTTCAACGCCCACCGGATCCACCGCCTACGCCTTCTCGGCCGGTGGTCCGGTGATGTGGCCGGGCGTCGAGGCCCTGCTGGTCGCCCCGATCAGCGCGCACGCGCTGTTCGCCCGGCCGCTCGTGCTGGCGCCGGCCTCCGCGGTCGCCGTGGAGATCCTGCCGCCGGTGCCCGCGGTCCTCTACTGTGACGGCCGGCGGTTCGTCGAGGTGCCCCCCGATTCGCGGGTCGAGGTGGTCCGCGGCCGCCAACCGGTGCGGCTCGCCGTGGTGCATCCGCTGCCGTTCACTGATCGTCTCGTCGCCAAGTTTGGCCTTCCGGTGGAAGGCTGGCGAGGACGCAACCAACGTCCCTCCCCCGCGTAGCAGCTTCGCCGCGACGCGGGGACCCCTGGCCTAGGGCGCCGTTCGGGGTTTCCGTCAGCTCGCCTTCGGCGAGCTTCCTGGGATGATCGTCGGGGGCTTCGCCGCGACGCGGCGGCAGCGGTGGCGGATCTTCCGCCTCTGCGATATCGGCCTCCGTCCTGGTGACGCTAGAGTTCGGGGCGTGCTCGAGGAGATTCGCATCCGCGGCCTCGGGGTCATCGACGACGCCGCCCTCGACCTTGCTCCCGGCCTCACCGTGGTGAGCGGCGAGACCGGAGCCGGCAAGACCATGATTGTCCAGGGGCTGGGGCTGCTCACCGGCGGGCGGGCGGATTACGGTCTGGTCCGGCCGGGGGCCGATCGCGCCTTCGTCGAGGGTCGGCTCGTCATCGGTGCCGAGTCGGCTGTCGCGGCCCGGGTCCGCGAAGTCGGTGGCGACCTCGACGAGGATCCGGGCGGCGCCGTCCTCGTCGTCGGTCGGACCCTGACCGCGGAGGGCCGGTCCCGGGCGCAGGTCGCGGGCCGCTCGGTCCCGGCGAGTGTCCTCGCCGAGATCGCTGAGGAGCTGATCGCCGTGCA
>NZ_CDXDOR010000041.1:9480-37596 GCF_978021225.1 Frankia sp. CeTa3Moorea
CCTGGACGAGGTGGAACGGGTCGCCCCCGGCCCTGGTGAGGACGTCATCCTCGACGCCGAGCTGACCAGGCTGGAGCATGCGGAGACCCTGGTGCGGGCGGCGCGGACCGCGCACGCCGCGCTGATGAGCGATCCGGCCACCGGGTCGGACGAGCCCGGTGCGGTCGATCTGGTGGCCGCGGCCCAGCGGGTCATCGCCGGCGAGTCCGCCCTCGACGCCGAGCTCGCCGCCCTCGGCGCGCGGCTCACGGAGGTGGGGATGCTACTCACCGACGTCGCCGCGGACCTCGCCTCCTACGCGGAGGGCATCGATGCTGACCCGGTGCGCCTCGCCGACGCCCAGGCGCGTAAGGCCGCCCTCACCAGCCTGACCCGGGCGCACGGTACCGGCATCGACGGGGTGCTGGCCTGGGCGGACCAGGCCGGGCGCCGGCTGCTGGAACTCGACGGCGCCGGGGACAGCGTCGAGGCGCTCACCGCCCGGCGGGACAGCCTGACCGCCGAGCTGGCCCGGCTTGCCGAGGAGGTCAGCGACGCCCGGACCAAGGCGGCGGCCCGGTTCGGTGCGGCGGTCGCCGCCGAGCTCGCCGGGCTCGCGATGCCCCGGGCCCGGGTGGAGGCCGCCGTGTCGCAGCGCGACGATCCGGCCGGTCTGCCGGTCGGCCTGCGGGTCGTCGCGTTTGGACCGTTCGGCGTCGACGACGTGGAGCTGCGGCTGATCCCGCATCCCGGGGCGCCGCCGCGGCCGGTCCAGAAAGGCGCGTCGGGCGGTGAGCTGTCCCGGGTCATGCTCGCGATCGAGGTCGTCCTCGCCGCCGCCGACACCGGTTCGACCATGGTCTTCGACGAGGTGGACGCCGGGGTCGGCGGTCGGGCCGCGGTGGAGATCGGCCGGCGCCTCGCCCGTCTCGCCCGCACTCATCAGGTGATCTGTATCACCCATCTGCCGCAGGTCGCCGCCTTCGCGGACCGTCATCTGGTGGTCCACAAGGCCGACGACGGATCGGTCACCCGCAGTGGGGTCGTCACGCTCGACGACGCCGGCCGGGTGCGGGAACTCTCCCGGATGCTTGCCGGCCAGGAGGAGAGCCCGCTGGCCCGTGGGCACGCCGAGGAGCTGCTCGCCGCCGCGGCGGCCGACAAGGCGCTGCCGTAGTGCCACCGCGGTCGGGGAGACCGGGCATCCTGCGGTGGTCCAGGGAGTCACCGAAGGTGATAACCGAGGGCCCTGACTCACCCTTATGGCAGAGTCCCCGCATTGCGCTGGAGGCGTCGTGCGGGGGAGCTGTTACCGTGAAGTCCCGTGGAGGCGCCGGGGCCGGACCGGCGGCGTAACCACGGGAGCTTCGGGTGGGTCAGGCGCATATCACCAAACACATCTTCGTCACCGGCGGGGTCGCGTCCAGTCTCGGCAAGGGACTAACCGCGTCGAGCCTCGGTCGACTCCTCAAGGCTCGTGGACTCCGCGTCACGATGCAGAAGCTCGACCCCTACCTCAACGTGGACCCGGGGACGATGAACCCGTTCCAGCACGGTGAGGTGTTCGTGACCGACGACGGGGCCGAGACCGACCTCGACATCGGCCACTACGAGCGGTTCCTCGACGTCGACCTCGACGGCAGCGCCAACGTGACGACGGGCCAGGTCTACTCGGCCGTTATCGCCAGGGAACGCCGCGGCGGCTATCTGGGCCAGACCGTCCAGGTCGTCCCGCACATCACCGACGAGATCAAGAACCGGATCCGGCGGCTGGCCGGTGACTCCGTCGACGTGGTGATCACCGAGGTCGGCGGGACCGTCGGGGACATCGAATCGCTGCCCTACCTGGAGGCGATCCGTCAGGTACGCCACGAGGTCGGTCGGGACAACGCCCTGACGGTGCACGTGAGCCTGGTCCCCTACCTCGCCCCCTCCGGAGAGCTGAAGACCAAGCCGACCCAGCATTCGGTCGCGGCGTTGCGCAGCATCGGCCTGCAGCCCGACGCCGTGGTCTGCCGGTCCGACCGGCCGCTGCCCGATTCACTCAAGAAGAAGATCGCGATGATGTGCGACGTCGACGACGAGGCCGTCGTCGGGGCGCCGGACGCGAGCTCCATCTACGACATTCCCCGGGTGCTGCACCGCGAGGGTCTCGACGCCTACGTGGTGCGTCGGCTCGGGCTGTCCTTCCGCGACGTCGACTGGACGGAATGGGACACGTTGCTGCGGCGGGTGCACCACCCGGCCAACACGGCGACGATCGCGATCGTCGGCAAGTACGTGGACCTCCCCGACGCCTACCTCTCGGTGACCGAGGCCCTGCGCGCCGGCGCCTTCGCCACCGACACTCGGGTGGACCTGCGGTGGGTCACCTCGGACGAGTGCTCTTCCCCGGACGTGACGGCCACCCTGCTTGACGGGGTCGACGGGATCATCGTTCCCGGTGGTTTCGGGGTGCGGGGCATCGAGGGCAAGCTCACCGCGCTGCGGCACGCCCGCGAGAACGGCATTCCGACCCTCGGTATCTGCCTCGGCCTGCAGTGCATGGTCATCGAGGCGGCCCGCAGTCTCGCCGGCCTGGAGGCGGCGAACTCCACCGAGTTCGTCCCCGAGACCCCCCACCCGGTGATCTCCACGATGGCTGACCAGCACGAGGTGGTGGCCGGCACCCGGGACATGGGCGGCACAATGCGACTGGGCCTGTACTCGTGCGTGCTGGTGCCCGGCACGCTCGCCCGGCGTGAGTACGGCGCCGCCGAGGTCGCCGAGCGCCACCGGCACCGGTACGAGGTGAACAACGACTATCGGCACCGGCTGGCCGCCGCCGGGCTGGTCTTCTCCGGGGCGTCGCCGGACGGCCGCCTGGTCGAGGTGGTCGAGCTGCCCGCCGACGTGCACCCGTACTACGTCGGCACCCAGGCACATCCGGAGTTCCGGTCCCGGCCGACCCGGGCCCATCCGCTGTTCCGGGGTCTCGTCGCCGCGGCGGTCGCGCATGCGGACCGTCGCCGCGGGGTGCTGCCGGTGGACCTGCCGGGCGAGGACGCCCCCACTCCGGAGAACGGTGTCCCGGAGAACGGCGCCGCGCAGACCCGCGGCGTCACGGCCGGTCGATCCGGCGGGAGTATCCGCCGGGGCGCGAGCGCGTCCCGGCCGAGCGTCAGCTCCAACGGCACCGCCGCGCTGGTGTCCCCGTGACGGCGACCCCGCACCGGTACGAGGTCGCCGAGAGCACCCTAGCCTACCAGGGGAGGGTCATCTCCGTCCGCCGCGATCAGGTGCGGATGCCGGATGGCGACATCTCGCAGCGTGATGTGGTGGTGCATCCCGGCGCCGTGGGGGTGGTTGCCCTCGACGAGGCCGATCGGGTGGTGATGGTCCATCAGTACCGTCATCCCGTCGGTGGTCCGCTGTGGGAGCTGCCCGCCGGCATTCTCGACGTGCCGGGCGAGCCGGCGTCCTCGGCCGCCGCGCGGGAGCTGGCCGAGGAGGCCGGGCTGCGCGCCGACCGCTACGATCTGCTGGTTGACGTGTGGGCCTCGCCGGGGATGACCGACGAGGCCTACCGCCTTTTCCTGGCCCGCGGGCTGCACGAGATCCCGGCTGCCGAGCGGTACGTGCCGGTGCACGAGGAGGCCGAGATGGGTCTCGCGCGTATCGACTTCACCGACGCTGTCGAACGGGTCCTGCGCGGTGAGATCACCAACGCGATGGCGGTCATCGGGCTGCTGGCCACGGCCCGGGCGCGCGCCGAGAACTACGCCGGTCTGCGCCCACCCGACGCACCCTGGCCCGCTCGTCCCGCCCACCGCGGCTGAGCCGCCGCGCCGCGGCCCCGTTTCTCCGCGGTGGTGTCGGTCCCGCGGTGGCGTCAATCGTTGTGGACCAGCACGCCGGCGGCCTCGTCGACGACGATGCCCTGCGCGGCGGCGAGGGTCACCGCGTCGATCGGGAATGCCTGCGCGACCCCGGGGACGGTGAACGTGCCGTCCCAGGTCACCGCGAGGGTCACCTGGTACCGGCCCGGCCGGGCGTAGCCGTGCGCCACATAGGCCTCGGGATGATCGCGCGGTGAGATCGCCGGGTCGTAGGGCCGGCCGGGAGCATCCGGGCCGGTCTCGCCGTCACCGAACTCCCAGTGATAGTGGGGAACGGCGCTGATGGTCGCCACGACCGGCTGGTCGACGTTGAACGTGAACGAGTCGGGCACGGGGGTGTAGAGGATCGTGGCCAGGTTCGCGAAGCTGCGGCCGGACGGCGCGATGACGATCGACGGCTTCGGCAGGAGTTTCTCGCGCAGGTAGTTGGCGAGCGTGGCCTGCACCTGGGCGACCGGCACCGCGCCGGCGGGCAGCAGGTAGTTGAAGCAGCCCGCTACCGCCTGGTCGTACTGGGCCCGCGCCTGCGCGTCCATCGCCGGATCCGGCCCGACTGCGGTCAGCAGGTCACAGACGGCCGCCGGGTCGTCCGGACAATCCTGGCCGCAGGCCGCGCTCCGCCGGGCCCCCGATCCGGTCGGGATCCCGACGCGCTCCAGCACTCCGTCGTGGTAGCGGTACTGGTAGCCGTTGTCCGTGGCCCGGGTGTCACAGGTACCCCACAGCGCGCCGGCGCAGGGCACCGGGACGGTGCGCCCGGGCGCCGCGGCGGCGGGCGCCGCGCCGGCGGCGAGGCCGGTCAGGCTCACCAGCAGCAGCGCGCCGACCGCGATCAGCGCCGGGCGCGGGAACGCGCGGCGCCGGCCGGCGGTGGTCGTGCGGGCGGCGGTGGTCGTGCGGGCGGCGGTGGTCGTGCGGGCGGCGGTGGTCGTGCGCGGGGCGGTCGTCCCCGGGCCGGTCGTGCGCGGGGCGATCGCCCCCGGGCCGGTGGTCATGCCCGGGCCGGGGCGTAGCGCAGGGTCTGGATACGCCAGCCGTGGTCGGTGAGCGACAGTTCGGCCGTGCCGACCCGGGTCGGCACGCCCGGGGCGTCGGAGACCCGCCGGCCCGCCGGGTCCAGCAGCCCCACCGCCCGGGTTCGCACGGTGAAGTCCACCTCGGTGACGAGCCCGACCCGCGGCCGGGCGAGCACGTCGCTCAGCTGATAGGCCGGCCCGTCCGCGCGCAGCCCCCGCTGCTGGAGTGAGCGGGTCACCCCGACGTCGAGGGCGCAGGGCTGGCAGCCACCGAGCGCCCTCGGCGCGATAACCGCGACCCGACCGGCCCGCGCGGCCTCGTTGATCTCGTGAAAGTAGCCCTCGACCGTGCGGGTAGCGGCCGCGGGTGTGTCGTCGACCGAACCGGGGACCGAACCGGGGAAGGAAGGGCGGCCGGAGACGGCCGTGCCCGGATTCTGGGAACCGGGGCGGGTCGGGACCGCGGCCCCGGATGGCTCGTGCTGGTCGCCGCCGCAGCCCGCGCCCGTGAGGATGACGAGTATGGCGATAGCGACCCCCAGCCGTGCGGCGTACCGTGACGACCCGTTGTCCGCCCGCACAAGTCGCCAGGATAGCCGCGGAAACGCGGTATGTGGATAGGCGCCAACGGAGAACGGGGGGCAGGTCCTACTATCAGTTCGATGATGGGAGTCACCGACGGCGACCGGGTACTCCGGCTGCGCCCCCCCGCGGCCTCGGCATCCGGCGTCGGCGGGTCCTCGGATCATCGTCCGTCGGCGCCTCGGCCCGGGCCGGACGACCTGGCTGGGCCGGACGACCTGGCCGGGCCGGACGACCTGTCCCGGCCTGCGGATCATCGAGCCGGGTCCCAGCTGCGTGGCACGCCCGCCGGCGTCATCGAGCGCTATCTCCACCATCTGGAGGGCGAACGCGGACTCGCGCACAACTCGGTGCTCGCCTACCGTCGCGACCTGCGCCGCTATTGTGATTATCTCTCCGCCTGCGGTCTGTCCTCGTTGGGCGCGGTCGGTGAGGCGGAGGTTGCCGGATTCGCCGCCGTGCTGCGCGCCGGTGACGACACGCACCCGCCGCTTGCCGCGGCGTCGGTCGCGAGGATGCTGGTCGCCGTCCGGTCGCTGCACCGCTTCGCGGCCGACGAGGGTGACGTCCCCGAGGACGTGTCCCGGCCGGTTCGACCGCCGACGCCTCCCCGGCGGCTACCGAAGGCCCTGAGCATCGACCAGGTGGTGGCCGTCCTCGCCGCGGCCGCGGGTGCGCCCCCGTCGGGATCCCCGCCGCCGCCCGGGGGACCGCCGCCGGTGGAACCGGCCGAGGCCGTCCGCCGTCTGCGCGCGACCGCGTTGCTGGAGCTTCTCTACGGCACCGGGGCCCGGATCTCGGAGGCCGTCGGTCTCGACGTCGACGATCTCGATCTGGAGGCCGCCTCCGTGCGCCTGCACGGCAAGGGCGGACGTGACCGGATCGTCCCGCTCGGTCGGTGCGCCATCGCCGCGGTGGCCGACTACCTGCGGGTGGGGCGGCCGATGCTGGCCGCCCCCCGCTCGGGGCCCGCGGTCTTCCTGTCCCGCCGCGGTAACCGCCTGTCCCGGCAGAGCGCGTGGTCGGTGCTGCGTACGGCGGCGCTCGCGGCAGGTGTGGAGGGGGTCTCACCCCACGTGCTGCGCCATTCCTTCGCCACCCACCTGCTCGACGGCGGCGCCGACGTCCGGGTGGTGCAGGAGCTGCTGGGACACGCCTCGGTCAGCACCACTCAGATCTACACCCTGGTGACGGTGGACCGGCTTCGCGAGGCGTACGCGGCCTCACACCCACGCGCCTTGGGCTCGACCCTGGGCTCGATCGGTCACCACTCCCGGACCTGGGGACCCGAGGACGGATCCGTGCATGACGGATCCGTGAGTTTCGCCGGGGCACCGCCCCGGTTCTGAGCGACGGTCGGCGTCCCGGGCGGATGTCCACCCGGGACTGTCCGCGGGAGAACGCGCCAAGCGGCGCGACGCCACCGCTTGGGGACGCGTGGACCGGCGCGGCACGTGGACACGCTCAGGATGCGGACGCTCAGGATGGGGTGTACGGCCCCAGGCTGGGCATCCCGTTGGAGGGAGCCGAGGCGGGAACGCCGCCGACACCGCCGACCGTCTGCGTGCTGCGCTCGGCCAGGGTTTCGCCCACCTTGCGGGCGATCGCTTCCATCAGGCGTAGTGCCTGCGGCAGCGACAGGTTCAGCACCACTTCGCTGTCGTTCGTCATCGCGAAGCGAACCGACACGTCCGCCATTGCTCGACCTCTCTCGCCTGACTCCGAAGATCTGCTCGATGTGTGTGAAACGGAACGGTACGGCCCATCTGAGACCAATGCGCGCGCGGGGTTCCTGGAAGTACCGGCAGGTTCGCTTTTCGTGTCTACTCGCTCACCAAGTGTCGCGGTCCAAGAGCTGTAGCTGTCAGTCACGTGGGTTGCTCCTCTGCCGGTGGCGACGTGTATGGACCCGGTCGATCCGGATCTCCCCACGGGGGGCGAGCTCGGAAAAATCGGGCACGTAGCTGTCCCGTTGTCTCTGCATAGTCCCTCATTGCCAGGAGCTGTCCGCAAGGGGGTGGACTTGTCATGCATCGTCATGTCGGAGGGTGAACGGGTTGGTTCCCACTGTTCTGGGAACGCGTTCACGGGTGTCACGCAGCCGGGCGGCCAAAGCCCGGATCGGGCAGGATGGCAGGGTGGCTTCGACTGACCGCGTCCGGCCGGATGTCCCCGCGCTGATCATCGGTATCCTCGGCGGCTCGGGTCCGCAGGGCGGGGGCCTCGGCCTGCGGTTCGCCGCCGCCGGCCATCTCGTGCTGATCGGGTCCCGCTCGACCGAACGCGGCCAGCAGGCCGCGGCCGCGCTCGCGCGTCCCGGCCTGCGTATCGAAGGCGCGGACAACGCCACGGTCGCCGAGCGCGCGGATATCGTCATCATCGCGGTTCCCTGGGAGGGCCATCGCCAGACCCTGGCCGCCTTGCGGGAGCCGTTGGCTGGGAAGATCGTGATCGATTGCGTCAACCCCCTCGGCTTCGACAAGGGGGGTGCCTTCGCGCTCGCGGTGCCCGAGGGCAGCGCCGCGCAGCAGGCGGCCGCCGTCCTGCCGGACAGCACCATCGTGGCGGCCTTCCACCACGTCTCCGCGGTGCTGCTGGCCGATGACGCGGTCGCGAAGATCGACACTGATGTCCTGGTCCTCGGCGACGATCGGGCCGCCACCGATCTGGTGGCCGCGCTCGCCGAGCGCATTCCCGGCATGCGGGGCATCTACGCCGGCACGTTGCGCAACGCCGGTCAGGTCGAGGCATTGACCGCAAACTTGATCTCGGTCAATCGCCGGTACAAGTCACACGCCGGCCTGCGGGTCACCGATGTCTGAGCGGCGTCCGGACGTGGCCCGTTCGGACGTGGCCACGGTGGCGAACGGGCGGGAACGAGAGGCGGGGACGGCCCCCCGGGACGATCTGGGCCACCCGGTGCCGATTCCGGCGCGGGTGGAACGGATCGTCTCGCTCGTTCCCAGCCTCACCGAGTCGATCGCCGTTACCGCGCCCGGTCTGCTGGTGGGTGCCACCGACTGGTGCAGCCATCCCGCGGGGCTGGCCGTCGCCCGGGTCCGGGGGACGAAGAACCCCGACCTCGACACCATCGTCTCCCTGGCTCCGGACCTGGTCTGCGCGAACGCCGAGGAGAACCGGGAACCCGACCTCGCCGCGCTGCGCCGGGCCGGGCTCGCCGTGTGGGTCACCGCCCCTACCACGGTCGATCAGGCTCTGGTGAGCCTGGACCGGATGCTGCGCCTGGCCTGCGGGCTGGCTCGTCCCGGCTGGCTCGACGCCGCCCGGCAGGCCTGGGCCGTGCCGGCCGCCGGGCCGCGACGGCGGGCGTTGGTGCCGATCTGGCGCCGGCCGTGGATGGCGGTCGGCCGGGACACCTTCACCGGCGACGTGCTGCGCCGGCTGGGGGTCGACAACGTGCTGGCGGACTCGCCGGACCGCTACCCTCGGATCGATCCCGCGGCCGTCCCGCCCCATGACCTGGTGGTCCTGCCCGACGAGCCGTACCCCTTCAGCCCGTCGGACGGACCCGAGACCTTCAGCGCGCCCGCGGTCTGCGTGTCCGGCCGCCTGCTGACCTGGTACGGCCCGTCCCTGGTCGAGGCGGGGTCCGTGCTCGCGGCGGCGCTGGCCCGGACCGGCGATGGGCCGGAGTGACAGCGCCGCCGCCGGCACCACCGGCCGGATGGCTGATCAGTAGCTGTGCTCGATTGTCGGGTACCTGCCGTCCCGGACGTCCGCGCGGTAGGCCCGGGCGGCGTCCGCGAGAATCGTGCGCAGATCCGCGTACCGCTTGACGAACCGCGGCGCGCGGCCGCCGCTCAGCCCGGCCATGTCCTGCCAGACCAGCACCTGGGCATCGCATCCCGAGCCGGCTCCGATGCCCACGGTGGGGATGCGCAACTCCTTCGTCACCCGGGTGGCCAGATCGGCGGGAACCACCTCGAGCACGACCGCGAACGCGCCGGCCGCCTCGAGCGCCAGCGCGTCGGCCAGCAGGACCTCGCCGGCCTCGTCGCGGCCTTGGACCCGGTAGCCCCCGATAGTGTGGATGCTCTGCGGGGTCAGCCCCAGATGCCCGATAACGGGGATGCCGGCGCCGACCAGGGCGTCCACCGCCCGGACCACCCGGGAACCGCCCTCGAGCTTCACCGCGTGCGCCCCGCCCTCCTTGAGGAAGCGGGTAGCGTTCGCCAGCGCCTCGGCCGGCCCCCCCTGGTACGACCCGAAGGGCAGATCGGCGACGACCATCGCGTGCGGTGCTCCGCGGACCACCGCCCGGACCAGCGGCAGCAGCTCGTCGACGGTGATCGGCACGGTCGTGTCGTAGCCGTAGACGACGTTGGCGGCTGAGTCCCCGACCAGCAGGACGGGGATCTCCGCCTCGTCGAAGACGGCGGCGGTGGTGGCGTCGTACGCGGTCAGCATCGACCACTTCTCGCCCCGGTTCTTCGCCGCGGCGACGTCACGCACTGTGAAACGGGACCGGCGTGGCCGCGGCGGCGTGGTCGGCGCGCCGTAGGGCGTCGCCGCCGGGCCCGCCGGGTGGGTGGGTGTGCCTGAAGCATCCATGAGCGCTCCTGTACGTCCGTCCGGGCGCTGGGCGTCCCGGCGTCCCTCTCATGCTGCCACCAACGGCCGCCACGCGGAGAGCCCGCGGCGGAGCAGATCCCCCCGGCCCCTAGGTGGCTGTTCGGGCTGGGGCGTTCGGGCGGTGGTTTCGCGGTGGACTATGGCCCGATCGGCGTGGAACGCGACGCACGCCACGCCGCTGCCCTGGCAAACGGATGCGTCTTGGCCGGCTGGGACGTATGCTGATCTTGAAGTCCGGCGGGAACGTGCGGCGCGATCAAGGTGGCGGGTGGCCTTTCCATGCGGATGCATCGGCACGGCGGCGACGGAGCGTGCGGGGGATCAGGCCGGTGTCCCGCCTGATGGCCACCCGGGACGTGCGCACTCCGCATCCTCGGCGGCCGTCCGACCGGGTGCCCTCCGGGGTCCGCGTCTCCCGCGCTCCCGGTCGTCCGAGGGACACCCGCTGCGATGAGGCGATCATCGATGCCGCGCTGCACGAGCTCGCGACGGTCGGCTTCGCGAGCCTGTCGATGGAGGCGGTGGCGACCAGCGCCGGGGTCGGCAAGGCGACGGTCTATCGCCGGTGGCCAACGAAGGATGCCCTGATCGGGGACGCGTTGGACACCCTGGCCGACAGTCTCGACGCGGTCGAGACCGGCTCCCTGCGCGACGACCTGGTGGCCTGGCTGAATGCGTTGCGCCGGCACAACCTCCAGTCGTTGTCCGGGCGGATCATGCCGAAGCTCGTCGCCGAGCGGAGCACGCACCCGGAGTTGTTCGCCACCTACTCGCAGAAGGTGATCGAGCCGTCGCGGGAGAAGGCGGCCACCATGCTCCGGCGCGGCATCGAATCGGGGGAACTCGCCGCGGACGTCGACGTCGACCTCGTCGTCGACATGCTGGTCGGTCCGGTCGCCTATCGGCAGTACATGAGTGGTGACTGCGAGGTGAGCGGAACGCGGATCGCGAAGATCGTCGACACCATCCTCGGTGGCATCCGCTGCCGGGAGGGTGCGCGGCCGACGGCGGAGCCGCCCGCGCCGCGCCCGTCACACTGAGCCGCACCCGTCACACTGAGTACCTCGCTCGCCGTACCCCGCTCGCCGGGGGCACCATGCGTCCGCGAGTAGCATCGCGAACGGGCCAGGAAGGCCCGCCGTGGGGCCGCCTGCCGGCCGGCGACGCACCGGCGGTGCGATCCCCGCACCCGTTTTCCCAGCGCGACAGGAGAGATTCGGTGTCCGACGTCCGCGTTACCGTTCAGCACGCCCAGCGCAACGATCCGCGGGTGGTGCCGACCGGGACGACGGCCGCCGAGCTGTTCGCCGACGACCGGAACGTGATCGCGGCTCTGGTTGACGGCCAGCAACATGATCTCGCTCATGTTCTCGCCGACGGGGCCGTCGTCGAGCCGATCATGATTGACTCGCCGGCCGGGCGGGCGATCGTCCGGCATTCCGCCGCGCACGTCGTCGCCCAGGCGGTCCAGGAACTCTTCCCGAAGGCGCGCCTGGGCATCGGGCCGCCCATCGACAACGGTTTCTACTACGACTTCGACGTCGAGTCCCCGTTCACCCCGGACGACCTCAGGGCCATCGAGAAGAAGGCGCAGGCGATCATCAAGGCCGGCCAGCGCTTCTCCCGGCGGGTCGTCACCGAGCCCGAGGCCCGCGCGGAGCTCGCCGACGAGCCGTACAAGATTGAGTTGATCGGGCTGAAGTCGAGTGACGCGGCGGCCGACGACGCCGAGGCGAGTGTCGAGGTCGGGGCGGGCGAGCTGACCATCTACGACAACCTCGACGCGAAGACCGGCGAGCTGTGCTGGAAGGACCTTTGCCGCGGGCCGCATGTGCCCACCACCCGGGCCATCCCGGCCTTCGCGATCCTGCGCTCCGCCGCGGCCTACTGGCGGGGGAGCGAGAAGAACCCGCAGCTGCAGCGCATCTACGGCACTGCGTGGGAGTCGCGCGACGCGCTCAAGGCCTACCAGACCAGGCTGGCCGAGGCCGAGAAACGCGATCACCGCAAGCTCGGCGCGGAGCTTGACCTGTTCTCGTTCCCGACCGAGATCGGCCCGGGGCTGGCGGTCTTCCACCCCAGGGGCGGCGCGATCCGCACCGCGATGGAGGACTACGCGCGGCGCCGGCACATCGAGGCCGGGTACTCGTTCGTCAACACCCCGCACATCACCAAGTCGGAGCTCTACCAGATCTCCGGGCACCTGGACTGGTTCGCCGAGGGCATGTACCCGCCCATGCAGCTCGACGGCGGCACCGACTACTACCTCAAGCCGATGAACTGCCCGATGCATATCCTGATCTTCCGGTCGCGGGGCCGGTCGTACCGGGAGCTGCCGCTGCGGCTGTTCGAGTTCGGCACGGTCTACCGTTACGAGAAGTCCGGAGTGGTCCATGGCCTGACCCGGGTGCGCGGGCTCACCCAGGACGACGCGCACCTGTTCTGCGCCCGCGAGCAGCTACCCGCCGAGCTCGACAGCGTGCTGACGTTCGTGCTCGGGTTGCTGCGCGACTTCGGGCTGACCGACTTCTACCTGGAGCTGTCGACCCGGCCGGAGGGCAAGGCCGTCGGCACCGACGAGGAGTGGGCGCAGGCCACCGAACTGCTGCGGGAGGCCGCGCAGAAGCAGGACCTGGAACTGGTGATGGACCCGGGCGGCGGTGCCTTCTACGGGCCGAAGATCTCCGTGCAGGCCCGCGACGCCATCGGCCGGACCTGGCAGCTGTCCACCATCCAGGTGGACTTCCAGCTGCCGCGGCGCTTCGACCTGGAGTACCAGGCTGCGGACGGGACCCGGCAGCGTCCGTTCATGATCCATCGGGCGTTGTTCGGCACCATCGAGCGGTTCTTCGCCATCCTGCTGGAGCACTACGCCGGGGCGCTGCCGCCGTGGCTCGCGCCGGTGCAGGTGGTCGGCATCCCGATCACCGACGAGCACGTGCCGTACCTGGGCGAGGTCGCCCGGCGGCTCGCCGCGCACGGCCTCCGGGTGGAGGTCGACTCCTCCGACGACCGGATGCAGAAGAAGATCCGTACGGCGCAGAAGCAAAAGGTGCCGTTCATGCTGCTGGCCGGAGATTCCGATGTCGCTCAGGGTGCGGTGTCGTTCCGTTTCCGGGACGGGGCGCAGCGCAACGGCGTGCCGGTGGACGAGGCCGTCGCGGAGATCCTCGACGCAGTGGAGCGCCGCCGCCAGGTCTGAGCCGCGCGGCTGGCCCCGGCCCGCGCGGCTGGTCAGGCCGGCGGGTTCTCGCGCCAGCGGGAGGTGATCGGCAGTCGGCGGTCGCGGCCGAACGCCTTGGAGGTCACCTTCGGCCCGGGCGGGTTCTGTCGGCGCTTGTACTCGGCGAGGTCGACGAGCCGGATCACCTTGTCCACCACGGCCGGATCGTGCCCGGCCGCGATCAGCTCGGCCCGGCCCTGGTCGTGGCTGACATAGTCGTCCAGGACGGGATCGAGGATGCCGTAGTCGGGCAGTCGGTCGGAGTCGAGCTGGCCCGGGGCAAGCTCGGCGGACGGCGCCTTGACGATGATCTCCTCGGGAATGGGCGGCACCTCGCCACGCTTCTCCGCGGTGGCGTTGCGCCAGCGCGCCAGCTCCCAGACGCGGGTCTTCGAGACGTCCTTGATGGGGGCGTAGCCGCCGGCGCTGTCTCCGTAGAGGGTGGAGAACCCCGTTGCCAGCTCGCTTTTGTTGCCGGTGGTGAGGATCAGGTGCCCATGCTGGTTCGACAACGCCATGAGCAGCGTTCCGCGCACCCGGGCCTGCAGGTTCTCGTCCGCGAGGCCGTGCAGCCCGCCGAGGGGGGCGGCGGCGGCGCGGAACGCGGCGGCGATTGGCTCGATGGGCACCACGGCGTGCCGCGTGCCCTGGCGGCGGGCGAGCTCGGCGGCGTCGGTCACCGAGTGCCCCGACGAGTAGCCCGAGGGCAGAGCGACGGTGTGGACGGCGCCGGCGCCGATCGCGTCGACCGCGATGGTCGCGACGAGCGCGGAGTCGATACCGCCGGACAGCCCGAGCGCCACCGAGGAGAAGCCGTTCTTACGGATGTAGTCACGGGTGGCGGTGACCAGCGCGGTGTACAGCTCCCCGGCGGGCTCGGGGCGGTCGGCGACGACCGGCGGCAGGGGGGTGAACGGTGCCAGCGGCTCGGCGGCCAGTATCGTGCGCGTCACCGTCATCGTCGTGCCATCCTCGGCGTCGATGGCCCCGGACACCGCCCGCGCCGGGCCGGGACCGGCCGCGGGCAGGTCCAGGTCGGTGATCAGCAGCGCCTCGCTGAAGACCGGGGCCCGCGCGACGAGCTCCCCCGCGGCGTCGACGACGAGGGAGTCCCCGTCGAAGACCAGCTCGTCCTGCCCGCCGACGAGGTTGACGTAGGCCAGGGCGGCCGCGGCCTCCCGGGCGCGCTCGGCGCACAGGGCGTCGCGCTGGAAGGACTTCCCCTGCTCGTAGGGGGAGCCGTTGATGCACAGGACGAGGCCGACCTCGGACCGGCGGGCCACGGTGATCGGCCCGCCCTGCTGCCACAGGTCCTCGCAGATCGTCACGCCCACGTCGATCCCGTGCAGCCGCAGCACCGGAAAGGCCGTGCCGGGCACGAAGTAGCGGAACTCGTCGAAGACGCCGTAGTTCGGCAGGTGATGCTTGGCGTAACGCGCGACGACCTCGCCGCCCCAGAGCACCGCGGCGGCGTTCTGCGGTTCACCGGCCGGGCGTCCCACACTCGGCGCGGGTTGCGCGGAGGCATCGAGGTAGCCGACGACGACGGCGATCTCGCCACACCCCTCCTCGGCCAGCCGGCGGGCCAGGGCCACCAGCGCCCGCTGGCTCGCGGCGACGAAGGACCGGCGCAGGACGAGGTCCTCCGGCGGATAGCCGGTCAACGTGAGTTCACCGAAGGCGATCAGATGAGCGCCATCGGCGACGGCCCGTTTCGTCCAGGTACTGACCAGGTCGGCGTTACCAGCGAGATCCCCGACGGTCGTGTCCACCTGGGCGAGGGCGATCCGCAGCTGGGCCATGGTTGCAGCGTAGGCGGTCGCGGCGTGGGCTGTTAGGTCCCGTGTCGGGAGGGTAGGTAACACGCCGTTGGCGGACTGGTTGCTACCAGGCAACATCACAGCGACAAACGGATGTAGTCGCTATGGTCGGGATAAGCACATCGGGTGGCCCGTATCGTCGAGTCCACATCCTCAGCGCGGAGGCACTATGGACAAACAGCAGGAGTTCGTTCTCCGGACTCTGGAGGAGCGGGACATCCGCTTCGTTCGGCTCTGGTTCACCGACGTACTTGGGTACCTGAAGTCGGTGGAGATCGCCCCCGCGGAGCTCGAGGGGGCGCTGGCGGAGGGTATCGGTTTCGACGGGTCCGCCATTGAGGGCTTTGCGCGGGTACACGAGGCCGACATGCTGGCCCGGCCCGACCCCTCCACCTTCCAGGTGCTTCCCTGGCGCGGTGAACATCCGCTCACTGCCCGGATGTTCTGCGACCTCGTGATGCCGGATGGCACGCCCGCCGCCGCCGACTCGCGCTGGGTGCTGCGGAGCGCGCTAGCCAGGGCGGCCGACGCGGGGTTCACGTTCTACACCCATCCGGAGATCGAGTTCTTCCTGCTCAGGGAGCCGCCGAAACGCGGTGGCCCGGTGCCCCCGCCGGTGGATGAATCAGGCTACTTCGACCTGACCCCCAATGACATCAGCCATGATTTCCGGCAGCAGGCCATCAGCATGCTCGAACGGCTGGGCATCTCGGTGGAGTTCAGCCACCACGAGGTGGCCCCCGGCCAGCAGGAGATCGATCTCCGCTACGCCGACGCCCTCACCATCGCCGACAACATCATGACCTTCCGCCAGGTGGTCAAGGAGGTGGCGTTGCGGCAAGGTATTTACGCCACCTTCATGCCCAAGCCGTTCGGTAACCAGGCCGGGTCGGGGATGCACACCCATCTGAGCCTTTTCGAGGGCGACCGCAACGCCTTTCACGACCCGACCGACGACTATCAGCTGTCCAAGGTGGCGAAGGCCTTCATCGCCGGGCTCCTCGCGCACGCCGCCGAAATCACCGCGGTGACCAACCAGTGGGTGAACTCCTACAAGCGGCTCATCGGCGACCAGCGGGTCGGCGAGGTGCTGGAGGCGCCGGCCTATGTGTGCTGGGGCCACAACAACCGTTCGGCGCTCGTGCGGGTTCCGCTCTACAAGCTCCACAAATCCAACGCCACCCGGGTGGAGTTCCGGCTGCCGGACAGCGCGTGCAACCCGTATCTCACCTTCGCCCTGGTGCTGGCAGCCGGCCTGCGGGGTGTCCAGGGCGGTTACGAGCTGCCACCGGCTTCGGCGGACGACGTCTGGACGCTCACCGACACGCAGCGTCGTGAGCGCGGGATCACCGCTCTGCCCGGCTCGCTCGCCGAGGCGGTCAAGGTGATGGAGCGTTCCGCGCTTGTGCGGGAGACCCTCGGCGACGAGTTGTTCGACTTCTTCCTGCGGAACAAGCGGGCCGAGTGGCTGGAATACCGTCGGCAGGTGACCCCGTTCGAGATCGACCGGTACCTGCCGGTGCTATGACCGGGCGGACCGGCACCCGGCCCCCCACAGCCGGGGCGGGGCCGGTCGGGCCGGGACCGGTCGCGGCCCATCCGCGGGGGAGCTCGGTCGCCGCGCAGCTCGCGCGACTCGGCTTCACCGACGTCGACCGGGCCGAGACGACGATGCGCCGCCTCGGCCTGCTCAGCCCGGCCGTCCAGTCGCCCACCGCCGGCAGGGATGTCCTGCCCGGTCCCGCCACCGTGGGAATCGTGCGCGAGGAACGGCTCGAGGCCAACGTCGTGGTCGGCTCGCTGGCGGCTGCGGCCGATCCGGACCGGGCTCTCGCCGCGCTGGACCGGCTCGTGGACGCCCTCGGCCCGGCCGGGGGCGCGGCCTTCGTCGGTGCACTGGCCCGCCACGAGGGGCTGCGGGAACGGCTCGCCGCCGTGCTTGGCGCGAGCATCGCGCTCGGCGATCATCTTGCCCGCCATCCGGCGGACTGGCACATCCTGGAAGCCGACGAGGTGGTCACCACCCCGCCGGAGGCGGCGAGCGTGCGGGCAGGTCTGCTGCGCGCGGTCGGCGCGGATCCGGACGATCCGGCGCCCCGGGCGGCGGGCGACGGTCCCCAGATCCTCGACGCCCTGCGGACCGCGTACCGCAGGGCGCTGCTGGTCCTCGCGGCGCGGGACCTGACCGGCGCGGTGCCACTCGACGAGGCCACGGCCGAACTCGCCGATCTGGCGGGATTCGCGCTGGACGCGGCGCTGGCGGTCGCCCGTGCCGGGCTCGACCCGCGGCTGCCCCCGGTCCGGCTCGCCGTGATCGGCATGGGCAAGTGCGGCGGACGGGAACTGAACTACGTCAGCGACGTCGATGTCGTGTTCGTCGCCGAGCCGACGGCACCCCGCGATGCGGCGAACGGTACGGCGAACGGGGGGAAGATCGGGGCGGAACCGGCCGGGCCGGCGGTACTGACGGCGGCGGCACGGCTGGCGGAGGGGCTGGTCCGAGCCGCCGGCACCGTCACCGCCGCCGGTGCGCTGTTCCAGGTCGATGTGGGGCTTCGCCCGGAGGGCCGGGACGGTGCCCTGGTCCGCACGCTCGCCAGCCATCACGCCTACTACCGCCGCTGGGCCCGGACCTGGGAGTTCCAGGCGTTGCTCAAGGCCCGCCCGATCGCGGGAGACCTGGCGTTGGGCGCCGAGTTCTGCGCGATGGTCGCGCCCATGGTGTGGACGGCGGCCTCCCGTCCCGGCTTCGTGGCCGACGTGCGGGCGATGCGGCGCCGGGTGGAGTCGACGCTGTCCCGCGCGGAGGCGGAGCGCAATCTCAAGCTGGGGCCGGGCGGCCTGCGCGACGTCGAGTTCGCCGTCCAGCTGCTGCAACTCGTCCACGGCCGGGTGGATGCCAAGCTGCGGGTCGCCTCCACCCTGGGCGCCATCGACGGTCTGGCCCGCGGCGGCTACGTCGGTCGGCGCGACGCGGCCGGGCTCGCCGACGCCTACCGTTTTCTCCGTAACGCTGAGCACCGCCTTCAGCTGCAACGGCTGCGCCGGGTGCACACCCTGCCCCGGGACTCCACCGAGCTGCGCTGGCTGGCCCGGTCGATGGGGTTGCGCACGGCGGAGGCGTTCGAGGACGCCCACGCCCGGGTGGTCCGATCCGTCCGATCGCTGCACGAGAAGCTCTTCTATCAGCCGTTGCTGGAGGCGGTCGCCCGCCTGTCGACGGAGGAGATCCGCCTTACTCCCCAGGAGGCGGCCGACCGGCTGGCCGCGCTCGGCTTCGCCGCGCCGGACCGGTCGTTGCGCCATATCGAGGCGCTGACCAGCGGGGTGAGCCGGACGGCCGCGATCCAACGCCACCTGTTGCCGACGATGCTGCCCGCCTTCGCCGACGCCCCCGATCCCGATGCCGGGCTGCTGGCCTATCGGCGGGTCAGCGAGGCACTCGGGCGCGCCCCGTGGTATCTGCGGCTGCTGCGGGACTCCGCCGGCGCCGCGGACCGGCTCGCCCGGGTACTCGCGACCAGCCGGTACGTGGCGGACCTGATGGCCCGCGCGCCGGAGTCGGTGCGGCTGCTGCGCACCGAGGACGATCTCGTCCCGGTGCCGCGGGAGGCACTGGTCCGGACCATGGTGGCGATCGCCCACCGCAACCCCGACTGGGAGGAGGCCGTCGGGCGGGCCCGGGCGGTGCGCCGCGTCGAACTGGTCCGGGTCGCCTGCGCGGACCTGCTCGGCCTGCAGGACGTCGCAGCCGTGGGCCGGGCGCTGGCGGACGCCGCGGCCGCCACCATCGCCGCGTCCCTGCTTGTCGCCGAGCGCAGGGTCGCCGGAGGTGACCCGGAGTCGTTGCCGGCGCGGATCTCGGTGATCGCGATGGGCCGGCTCGGCGGCGCGGAGATGTCCTACGGCAGCGACGCCGACGTGCTGTTCGTGCACGAGGCCAGGCCAGGGGCGTCAGCGGACCGGGCGAGCAGGGCTGTCGCCGAGGTGGTCGGTGAGCTGCACCGGCTGCTCGCCGTTCCCGGACCCGGTCCGGCGCTGCGCCTGGACACAGCGCTGCGTCCGGAGGGGCGCAGCGGCCCGGCCTCACGCACGCTGGAGGCGTACGCGGCCTACTACCAACGGTGGTCGCAGGAGTGGGAGTCGCAGGCGCTGCTGCGGGCGGAGCCCCTGGCCGGTGATCCCGGGCTCGCCTACCGGTTCTGCCGGCTGGCGGACACGGTGCGTTACCCGACCACGCTTCCCGCGGGCGCCCTGGACGAGATCATCCGCCTGCGCGGGCGGATGGAGCGGGAACGGATCCCACGGGGAGTCGATCGCACGCTGCACCTGAAGTTCGGCCCCGGGGGGCTGACCGACGTGGAGTGGGCGGTGCAGATCCTCCAGCTGCGCCACGGCCGGCGGATTCCCACGCTGCGCACGACGTCGACGCTCGAGGGGCTGGGGGCCGCGGTCGTCTCCGGTCTGCTCGACGCGAGCGAGGCGGAGATCCTGCGCGCGGCCTGGATGTCCGCCTCCCGCATCCGGAACGCGAGCACGCTGGCCGGCTGGCCGCGTCCGGACGTCGTCCCTGACCGCCCGCCCGGTCTGGAGGCGATGGCGAGCGCGGCGGGATATCCCTCCGACCGGGCCGGCGAGCTCGTCGCCGAGCACCGCCGGTCGGCGGCGCTGGCCCGCGCCGTCGTCGAGGAGGTGTTCGCGCGCGAGCGGACCGCGGATTTCGGCTAGCACGCCCGGTGGTGCCGGAACCGCGCCACCGTAAGACCGGGCAGGCGGTCGTGTCGTCGGGAGCACCGCCACGGCCGCCTGTGCTCCGGTCTGGTGACCGTTCGTCAGACGGTTGCCCCGGCCGGGGCCGGGGTGGTCTGGGACGGCACGAACAGCGTCGGCTTATCGCCGGCCAGGGCGCTGCAGCAGGTGTCAATCATGAGCGCGGAGACCAGGTACGGGTCCATGTTCGCGTTCGGGCGGCGGTCCTCCAGCCAGCCTTTCTTGGCCTTCTCGACAGCCCACGGAATGCGGATCGACGCGCCGCGGTCGGAGGCGCCCCAGGAGAACTTGTTCCACGGAGCCGTCTCGTGCTTACCGGTCAGTCGGTCCTGGATGCCGTGACCGTAGTGGGTCACGTGCTCCAGCACCCGGGTGCCGAGCGCCTCGCAGCAGGCGACGATGGCGTCCCAGCCCTCCATCGTCTGCCTGGTGGAGAAGTTGGTGTGCGCGCCGGCACCGTTCCAGTCGCCCGGGATCGGCTTGGCGGCGAACGACACCTCGACGCCGTAGTCCTCGGCGATCCGGTGGAGCAGCCAGCGGCCCAGCCAGATCTGGTCGCCGATCGCCGGGGCGGGGAGCACGCCGATCTGGAACTCCCACTGGCCCATCATGACCTCGGCGTTGGTGCCCTCGATGGCGAGACCGGCGTCGAGGCAGGCCTGCGCGTGCCTTTCGACGATCTGGCGGCCGGGCATCTTCGAGCCGCCGACGCCACAGTAGTACGGTCCCTGCGGCGCGGGGTAGCCGACCTCCGGCCAGCCGTAGGGACGGCCGTCCTTGAAGAAGGTGTACTCCTGCTCGATGCCGAACATCGGCGTCATGTCGGCGTACTTCTCGGCGACGGTCCGGGCGGCGGCCCGGGTGTTCGTCGGGTGCGGCGTGAAGTCGGTCAGCTCGACCTCGCAGAGCACCAGGAGGTTGTCGCCACCCCGCAGCGGGTCGGGCGTGACGAAGACGGGCCGCAGCACGCAGTCCGAGTTCGATCCGGGCGCCTGGTTGGTGCTCGAGCCGTCGAAGCCCCAGATCTCCGGCTCCTTACCGTCCCTGATGATGCGGGTCTTGCTGCGCATCAGCGGCTCGGGCTCGGTGCCGTCGATCCAGATGTATTCGGCTTGATAACTCACTCATACTCCCCGTGGTTGATCCTGCACGTTACGGAGCGACTTCGTGATCGGCCTGGCCAGCCGACCCAGGCCGCGAATGACGGGAGGGTTCGACCGGAGCCTTGTCGTGCCCAGTTACCTTCCTGTTCCGTGATTGTTAATTTTCGGTCTCTGCTATGTCACGAAAGGCTGGCCCTGGGCGATCGGGGCCGGCTGCCGTCCGGGATTTTCGGAGTCCCCGGCTCCGCTTTCGTGTCGTGGTGTCCCGGCGGGTGTCGGCGGGAGATGGCCGGTATTCCGGACCGCGCCGTTCCGCATAGACGTGAGGCCCGCCTCCGACGTCGTCGAAGTAGGGCCTCGGGGAATTAGTATATTAATTTTCAATGTGGCTTTGGGGGTTTCGCCTGATACCCCGGGAAAGAGTCCGGGCATCTCCTGCCCGTGATCTTTCTGGCGCTCGCCGGCACTCGGTGGATATTGGCGGGCCTTCGGCCGGTCTCCGCCCGGAGGTGGCGGCGCGACCTGGTTTCCGCACGCGTCCCCGGCTCGAAGAGGCCTTCTGCCACCGCGGCGAAGGACCAGACGAACCGCAGGGGTCAATCGGGGCCGCCCGCCTCGAGAGCGTGACCGACCCCCGCGGTTCACCGTGCCGCACCTGTCCGGGCCGCACCTTTCTGGGAGCAGGCCGCGGTCACCGCCTCGGCGCCCGCCGGATCACCCGAGGCCCGGCGATGGGTCAATGGCCGGAACCTTACGGCTGGGCGTCAGATGTCGTAGTAGAGGGTGAACTCGTAAGGATGCGGCCGCAGGCGGATGGCGTCGACCTCGTTGACCCGCTTGTAGTCCAGCCAGGTCTCGATCAGATCCGCGGTGAAGACGTCGCCCTCCCGCAGGAACTCGTTGTCCGCCTCCAGCGCGTCGAGCACCTTCTCCAGCGAACCCGGGACCTGGGGAACCGCGGCCAGCTCGTCCGGCGGGAGGTCGTAGAGATCCTTGTCGATCGGGTCCGGCGGATCAATCTTGTTCCGCACGCCGTCGAGCCCCGCCATCAGAATCGCGGCGAAGGCGAGATACGGGTTGCAGCTCGGGTCCGGCACGCGGAACTCGACCCGCTTGGCCTTCGGTGAGTCACCGCTGAGCGGGATGCGGCAGCACGCCGACCGGTTGCGGGCCGAGTAGACCAGGTTGACGGGCGCCTCGTAGCCGGGCACGAGCCGACGGTAGGAGTTCGTGGTGGGGTTGGTGAAGGCCAGCAGCGCCGGGGCGTGGTGCAGCAGCCCCCCGATGTAGTAGCGGGCGGTGTCCGAGAGACCGCCGTACCCGTTCGGGCTGTAGAAGAGCGGCTCCCCGTCCTTCCACAGGCTGGAGTGGACGTGCATACCGGATCCGTTGTCCTCGAACAGCGGCTTCGGCATGAAGGTGACGGTCTTGCCGCGGCCGCGGGCGACGTTGCGGATGATGTACTTGTAGAGCATCAGGTTGTCGGCGGTCTTCAGGAGCGTGTCGTACCTGATGTCGATCTCCGCCTGGCCCGCGGTGCCGACCTCGTGGTGCTGCATCTCGACGGTGATACCCGTCTCATAGAGCACCCGGGTCATCTCGGAACGCAGGTCGGTGAAGTGGTCCGTGGGCGGCACCGGGAAGTAGCCGCCCTTGAACCTCGGCTTGTACCCGAGGTTTCCGCCCTCTTCCTTCCGGGAGGTGTTCCAGGCGGCTTCGACCGAGTCGACTTGGTGCATCGACCCGTAGGGGTTGTAGTCATAGCGGACATCGTCGAAGATGTAGAACTCCGCCTCCGGACCGAAATACGCGGTGTCCGCGACGCCGGTGCCCCGGAGATAGGTCTCCGCCTTCTTGGCGATGTTGCGCGGGTCCCGGGAGTACTGTTCCTTGGTGATCGGGTCATGGATGAAGAACGTCATGGCGAGGGTCTTGTGCTCGCGGAAGGGATCCACGAAAGCGGTGCGCGGGTCCGGCAGCAGCAGCATGTCGGACTCGTGGATGGCCTGGAAGCCGCGGATCGACGAGCCGTCGAACATCAGGCCTTCGGTGAACACCGACTCCGCGAAGACCTGGGTCGGGATGGTGAAGTGCTGCATGATCCCGGGAAGATCGCAGAACCTGACATCGATGAACTGAACGTCTTCGTCCCGGATATAGCGAAGCACGTCTTCTGCTTTTGCGAACATTCGTCCTCCAGCATCGCGTCACGCTTCTTAGGGCCACAGGTTACGCCATGTTGGCGTGTCTCCGGTCACCAGGCCGTCGGTGCACGACATCACGGGATAGTTTCCGTAGCGTTACCGAAACCTACTTAATCACTCAACGTGATGAGTTGGGTGCATGTTGCGGTGCCACATAAGCTTGCGTCGTGGGACGAGCACTTGGAGGCTGGCTTGACGGGCCAGGTCTGCCGCGGGACACCCCGCCCGGGGTACGCCTCGGGTTGCCGCGGGACGGCCGAGGATCCGTGGTCGGGTTCGGTCCGCGCCTGCTGGCCTACCTCGTGGACGCGGTCGCCGCGAACCTGATCGTCGGCATGCTGTACATCGTCGGACTGAGCTACGCCGCCGACGCGCGTGGCCTCGCGATCTACGCGGTCTTCCTGCTCGAGGAGCTGATCCTCGTCGGTACGGCCGGCCAGACGATCGGCATGCGGCTGGTCGGCATCCGCGTGATCCGGCTGCGTGACTGTGGTCGGCAGTCCTGGCCGTGGATCGTCGTGCGTACCGTTCTGCTGGGCCTGTTCATCCCGGTGTTCATCTGGGACCGTGACCTACGCGGCCTTCACGATCGCGCCGCCGGGACCGTGGTGGTGCGCGACCCCGTGGGCTCCGGCCCCGAGAAGCCCGGCCCCGAGAAGCCCGGCCCCGAGAAGCCCGGCCCCGAGAAGTAGCGCGGATCCCTCCACTACGGGGCTTCGGGGGTGGTCCACCGTGGGTGGCACGGCGGACCACGCCTGGCGGCGGCGCTAGCGGAGGCGGCCGCCGCGCGGGATGTTGCGGGGGATCGGTCCCTTCGGGATCGGCAGCGCTGCGCCGCCCATCGCCCGCAGGCGACGGTCAAGGGCGTCGACCTCGCCACGGCGCAGGGTGCGCCGCAGCCGCATCAGGGTGCTCTGCAGCTTGGGCAGGGGAGTCTCCCCCTCACTGGTGCCGACGATGATGTCGGTCACCGGCGTATCGCCGACCGCCTTGCGGATCCGGCGCTTCTCGGCGGCGAGCAGTTCCCGCGGGCCACGCCCGCGACCCTCCGCGATGATCACGACCCCGGCGCGGCAGACGACACGGTGCACCACATCCTGATGCCGGTTGACGCCGACGGCGGGGGTGAGGCGCCAGTCGCCCCGCATCCGTTCGATCACCCCGGCGGCGGCGCCCGGTTTGCCTTCCATCTCGGCGTAGGCGGTCCGCTGCACCCGTCGGCTGAACAGGTTCAGGGCGACGACCACCCCGAGCAGGAGGGCGATCGGAATCCACAGGTACAGCGGACCGACGAAGATTGCGAGCACGATGCCGACGGCGACTGGAGCGAGGAAGCCCGCCAGGGTGATCCAGAGCGCCTGCGGATCGCGTTGCCGGGTGACCTTGTAGATCATCCGGAGTTGGGCGACCCGGGTGGTGAATCCCTTTCCCGGTCCCGCCTCGCCGCTGCGGCCGTTCCGACCGGCCGCGCCACCCTTGCCGGCCGTGCCGGGGATCTTCCCCGCGGTGCCAGGATTGGTGCCGCGCCTGCCAGCCGCGCCGTTCTTGTCGGCTGCGCCCGCCGACTGGTCCTTCCCCGCCGCCCCCGGGGTCGCCGACCCCGGGGCGTCCGTCGGCTTCTTCTTCAGTGCCATGACCGCGAGCCTACGGCCTCCTGGCTGGCGGTAGGCATGCTCGTCCCGTGCCCGCCGATCGCCAGTGGCTGGCGGGAAGTCCGGCGGATCTGACTGCCGGGCGTGATCAGGGCGTGACGCGGATCAGTGCTGGGCGGCGACCGCGAGCGGACGCGGGGCGGCGGCCCGGGGTGGTGACTCGGGGCGGCGCGGGCGTGATCGGCGTGACCGACGTGACCGACAGCGGCACGGTGGTGTCCAGCCATCGATAGCCGGTCGTCACGTGCAGATCGGTGGCCGCCCGCCACGCGTTACGACGCGCGGTCTTCTGACCTCCGTGCGGCAGCAGCAGCAGGGTCACTTCTTCGAGAACGCTGAGCAATGAACGGAGCACGATGGGAACGACCTCCCGGCACGGTCGTGGGCACACACCTCGATGATGGGCGAAGAGGATGACCCCCACGTAACAAGGGGGTAACGCTAAGCTAATTCTAGCTGCTTCGAGGAATGGTCACCACGGACTCGGCCGTTGCCCGTGAGAGTTCTCCGACACACTTTCCGGGGGAACGGACATTTCGCTGCGATCCTGGTCACGTGCCGTCATCGCTTGCTGGTAGAGACGGCCGGCCCGGTAGGAAGACCGGACGAGCGGACCGGACATCACCCCGGAGAAGCCGAGCTCCACGCCGACACGTTCCCAGCCGAGGAACTCCTCCGGCCGCACCCACCGCTCGACCGGATGGTGCCGCGGCGTCGGGCGCAGGTACTGGGTCACGGTGAGTAGCTCACACCCCGCCGACCGCAGATCCCGCAGGGCCGTGTGGATCTCCTCCGCCGTCTCACCTAGACCCAGGATGAGGTTCGACTTCGTGACCAGCCCGGACTGGCGGGCCTGGCGCAGCACGTCGAGCGAGCGTTCGTACCGGAACGCCGGCCGGATCCGCCTGAAGATCCGGGGTACGGTTTCGAGGTTGTGGGCGAGTACCTCGGGCGCCGCGCCGAACACCTCGCCCAACTGGTCGGGCCGGCCGCCGAAGTCCGGGATCAGGACCTCCACGCCGGTACCGGCCGAGCGAGCGTGGATCTGGCGGACCGTCTCCGCGTACAGCCGCGAGCCGCCGTCCGCGAGGTCGTCCCGAGCGACTCCGGTGACCGTCGCGTACCGCAGGCCCATGGTGGCGACGGACTCCGCCACCCGGCGCGGCTCGTCATGGTCGAGCGGTGCGGGCCGCCCGGAGTCGATCTGGCAGAAGTCGCAGCGGCGGGTGCAGACCTCCCCGCCGATCAGGAAGGTCGCCTCGCGGTCCTCCCAGCATTCGTAGATATTGGGACAGCCGGCTTCCTCGCACACCGTGTGCAGCCCGGCCGATTGGACCAGCCCCTTGACGTCCTGGTACTGCGGGCCGGTGCGCAGCCGAGTCCTGATCCACGATGGCTTGCGTTCGATCGGCGTCTGCGCATTACGGGCCTCGATGCGCAGCAGCGGACGACCCTCGGGGGCGACGGCGGTCATACCACCAGCTCCATCTGCTCAGCGACCGGTTCGAAGAAGGGGCCGCTCCGCGGCCAAGCGAATTTCGGCGAGGAAGCGCTGTATGTCCCATGCTTCGCGGTAGGGGACCGCGGAAAGCCTGAGAACATCCACAATCATAAGCCTGCCGGCTCAGTC
Organism: Frankia sp. CeTa3Moorea; assembly: GCF_978021225.1. Taxonomy (NCBI): domain Bacteria; kingdom Bacillati; phylum Actinomycetota; class Actinomycetes; order Frankiales; family Frankiaceae; genus Frankia; species Frankia sp. CeTa3Moorea. The sequence goes on from NZ_CDXDOR010000041.1 coordinate 35,931, forward strand.
GCGGGGCACCGCGGGTAGCAGACGGGGCACCACCGCGGTCTCCACGGCGGTGCCGTCCGGACCGCGTTCGACCCGCCAGGCGTGCGCCCCGGGCCGGTCGGCCACCGCCTCGACGAGATCGGTGCGGTGGAAGTGCAGGCCCACTCCGTCGTCGGTCGCCCATCCGGCCGGCAGCGTGCCCTCGGCGACCAGCCGCTGGAACAGCGGCCGCCGGCCGGCCTCCGAGTCGTAATGCGGGGTGTTGCTGAAGGGCAGCAGGCCGAGGCCGTTCGCCACCGGGCGGAGATCCGGGCCGAAGGAGTCGGTGGTGCCGCCCATATGCCAGCACAGTGAACCGGCGGAGACTCCGCCGAGCACGACCCCCGCCTCCCACGCCTCGCGGAAGATCTCACCGAGCCCGTGCACGGCCCAGACCGCGAGCAGATTGGCGACGCTGCCCCCGCCGACCCAGACGACGTCCTGCGCCAGCAGATGGGCGCGGATGTCGGCGATGTTCGGCATCGGGAACAGCGTGAGGTGGGAGACCAGCACGTCTGGTCGGTCGCGGTTGAACGCCGCGTACCCGCGGGCGTAGGCGGCCTGGTCGTCGCCCAGGGCGGTCTGCAGCAGGCAGACCCGGGGCCGTGCGCCCGCTGCGGACAGACTGATGGCGTGATGGAGGATGGGACCGACCTTGGCTCCGTAGCGGCCGTCCGGAAGGAAGCCACCGCTGGTGGCGAGGATCTGCACAGGTTCGTCGCTCTCTGAAGGCTGTCGCGCGTGACGGTCATCGATCGCATACCCCGCGGCGGATCGTAAAAAGTTATCCACAACCGGACGAAGAGGTATGCAGACCGGACGAGTTTGAGCCTAGCGTCGCTTCTTGTGACCTTCACCGACGATTCCGCGGACAGACCGCCCCGGCGCGTCGGCGGCGTACCCGAGGTCCCGGGGGTGAGCATGCGTTCCCGCCTGCGGGACGCCGGCTCTGGAGAGCTCTGGTCGGGTCAGTTCGACCAGTCCGGGATCGAGTGCGTGGTGCGGCGGGTGCGGCTGGCGCCGGACCCAGTGCTGCGTTCCGCGGCGGTTATTGCGGCCCGGGCCCTCGTGGACCTGGAGCATCCCCATCTGGTGCCGGTCGTGGCGGTGTTGCCGACCGCGGAGGGCCTGGCGTTGATCACCGAGCCGGTCGTCGGCGGTGTCAGCCTCGCGCGGCTGCTCGCCGCCCGTGGGGACCTGGACCCCGGTGAGGTCGTCACGATCGGTCTGCCGATCGCACAGGCCCTGGCCGCCGCGCACGCCGTCGGCGTCGTGCATGGCCGGCTCGAGCGTGAGGACATCCTGTTGGAGCCGAACGGGCGTCCGGTTCTGATCGGGCTCGGGGCCGCGGCGCTGGCCGACGCCGCCAGACCGGATCCGATTCCACCCGAGGCCGCGTCTGCGGATGTCCATGATCTGGCCACTCTGCTGCTCGGGGCGATGCGTGAGGCCACCGGGCCGGACGCAGCCGCGGTGGCGGTGGCGGTGGCGACCGCCATGATCGACGACCCGCGCCGACGACCGAGTGCCCTGGAACTCGCCGCGTCGCTGGCCCGCAGCGCGACTCCGCTCCCGGTCCGCTTGGCGGGCGGCGGCGAGCCGGGTGGCGCGGCGCGGCGCGGCCCCTCGCCGACCGAAACCCTGCCGG